>JAGRJL010000432.1 GCA_020442775.1 Lysobacterales bacterium
TCCCTGAGTTATTTCCGCGTCTTTTCCCTGATTTCGGCGTTCTTCGTCGTCGCCATAGCGGTGCTATGCCTCCTCCGCTCGCCTTGCCTGAGGAAAAATCCATCGGAACTAGGTTCAACGTATTTGCGGTTCACCACACTAGCCGACCCCTTCAGTGCGCGGCCATCTCGTCGGCGTGGGCCTGCCCGCATGCGTCCTCGGGCAACTCTGCGGCCAGCTTGAGCAGCCACGATTCCAGCCCTGCGGTATCGGCCATGCTGCCACCCCAGCGCACGCAGGGCCGGTAGCTCGCGTTGTCCGCGCGTGCTCGACCACGATGCACCGCAGTGGGAAAGGCGATCTGGCCAATCTCGCTGGGCAGGGTGCGGGTGACCACTTCCAGATAGCGGGTATCGCCGCTGGTTTCTGCACCGACCTGAATCACGCCGGGAATCGGCAGGATCAGATCGAGGAAATCCAGGCAGGCGCTGACGCAGGCATGATTGGTCAGCAGGAAGATCCTGCGCTGCAGCGCGGGGGCTGCGTCCGGGTCGCCGCCCGGGTAGTCGACTGGCTCGGAGAAATAGTTGCGGCCAGATTGCTGCGCCTGCTGCATGCCCTGTTCCAGGCTCTGCATCCGCAGTACCGTCGGATGTTGCTCTCCCAGGGCCTCGCGCAGACGCGGAAGGATGGTTTGCAGCGACGCCAGATTGGCCGCGGACGCGCGCCAGTCGACCCGCTCAATGCGCGGCTGCATCGCGCGCACGTAATCGGCTCCCCAGATCGCCGAGGCCAGATCCAGGCCGGCTTCCGAGCTGCCGCCGCGATTGTCGCGAACGTCGATGACCACCGTGGGCGCCTGCTGCAGTTGGGTCGCCTGATCGAGCAGCGTTCGTCCCAGGTTCTCCAGCGCCTGCTTCTGTTGCGGGTTGAACAGGTCGAAGCTGTTGACCCCGATCCACAGGCTGCCGTCCTCGAGCGTACGGATCCCGGTGCTGGTTTCCACCGCCGGCTCAAACTCGCCGAAGATGGCCAGGAAGGCTTCCCGCTCAAGCGGCTCCCAGTTGAGCGGGTAGTCCTTGAGCCCCTGTTCGCTCTCGAAGCGGCAGTGCTGCGGCGGTTGCACAAAGGGATTGCCGGTATCGGCAAGCAGATAGGGTGCGTCGCCAGACCGCTTGCCGGTGAGTGACCAGTTGCCCAGGAACGGCCGGATGCGCTCGGTAACCATCTCGCTCACGCTTTGGTCGTCACAGCTGACCAGACGTGCACCAGCGGGCGGCGCGGCATCGGAGTCGCGACGGGCAACAACGAATGCATCGCCGTCCAGCGCAACAGCGAACCCCGGCCAGGCGCGCGGGCGGTCCAGATACTGGAAGAAGCCAACACTCAAATGTTCATCTTCAAATCCGACGGTCTGCGCGCGCAGCGCATAGAAATAGCCGCCTGGATCATCCACCTTGCTCGCCAGATTGGCGGCCAATTTGTGGGCAGCTTCCAGTTTTGTGGCGAAATCAGGGTTCTCGGGGTCGACCATCGCCGGATGACCGTCGCGGATGGCGCGATAGGCGAAATCTTCGTCGTCAATTGCGCTGGCGCGCCAATCGGTCCCGCAACCGGCCAGGAACAGAGTCGTCGCGATGCCACAGAAAAACCCCAGTCGCTGTTTCATGGTTGCCTGATCTGATTCGCAAATGGCGCAGGGTAAGCCATGCAGGTGCCGCTTCAAAGTGGACGGCGTATGATGGAGCGGCGGAAATTGCTCAGGCAAAGCGCAACGCTGGATACGGCATCGCCGCCTATTCGCTCGCATTGATACACGGTTGCGCAAGATGTCTGACAGACTTTCTGCTACCAAACGGGGAGTAAGTCATGAAAAGAACTCACTTGTTGATCAGCGCACTGGCCATCTGCGCTTGTTCCAGCGTGTTCGCTGCCGATGACGCTGCTGATCCGAATCCGTCCGTGGCGAATGCTGATGGCAGCGAGGTCAAAACCCTGCCGCAGGTGGATTCCCAGGACAAGAATCACAACGCGAATTCGCTTTCCTCAACGCTAGAGCGGGGGATGGACAATCAAGGTCTGACCATGGAAGAAAAATGGTCGGATGACGTGATTGTCTGCAAGAAAGAGAAGATGTCAGGCAGTCGGGTGACCCGCAAGGTCTGCCACAGCCGCGGCGAGTGGCGGGCAATGCGTGAGAACGGTCGCGAGGTGACTCGCGAAGTCCAGCGCCGGGACCGTGGTCCAAACGCCAGATAGGACGGGCCAAGGCCCGCGACTGGGGTCGTGCGGAGACAGGCTGGCGCACCTTGCTCGGTGCGGACGGCCCTATGGGTGTTGATCACGCTTGGCAGATTAAGCTGCGCTAGTGGCCGGTTGCCGGCTGCTGCGCCGCGCAGTGGTGGCGGCTGGCCGGCGGCCAATTCCTGAAGGGAGGTCCCCGCCGCCATCAGGCCGCTTCAGGCTCGTAGTTGGCGGCACTGACCCACGCGCCTATCCCTTGTGGTTGGCGGTCATCAGCATTTTGCCGGTGGAACTCGCCCAACTCTGGAACAGCAGGCGAAACTCGGCCTGATTGAATGCGCGATTGGCACGGCGGAAGGGTCGGTTCTCGCGAGTTTCGCGTCGATCCATCGCCCAGCCCAGCAGCCGGTCATCGCTGACCCGGTGGAACTCCAGCACCAGCATGGCGGACCCGGCGCGCGCTACCCAGACCTCGGTTCGGGCGGCCGACGGCAGATCGACGTGGCTCAGCTCCAGTTCCAGCAGGCGGGGGACGATGCGGATTTCGGGTTGTCCGGATCCGCTCTGTGAGTCCAGTCGTCGCTGCAAGCTGTCGCTGAAGGCTGGATCAAATTCGGCCGCCATCCGCGCCGCGATCCGATCCAGTTCGGACTGGTCCAACTGCTGGCCGATCGCGCGCTTGTCGCGGTTGTAGCGTGATATCCAGCTCGCGTCGAAACCGACCTTCACCGGATCGACGATGACCTGCGGATGCTCTGCCATGCTCAGCTCCGGGCTCAGCCAGGCTTGGTCGAATCCGGCAATCGATCTCTGCACCAGGCCGTCTGTTGGCGGCAGCGGTGTATCGGCCGTCGCCAGGACCGGCTGCGCCATCAGCAGGGTGCAAAGCAGCAGGATTCTCCAATGCGCAACGCTGTTCATGGTCGGCGATCTCCCACCCAGGATGTCAGCGATGTTCCCATGCCGGCGCCGGTGAAAGATTAAAACGGATTCAAGCTGTATCCTTGTTGCTGCAGCAGGGCATGCTGAGTCATCGCCGAAAGTGCCATGTTGACCCCGGGCAGAAGATCGCCAGCACCAATGTCGTAGTAGGCGGCGGTTTGACCGCACAGGCTGATGCTGACGCCGGCCTCGATCAGCGCCGCGATCAGCGCCTGATTGGGGTTGTCGCGACCCAGCTTTTCGGCCGTCAGCAGGTCCTGGGAAGCCTTGCCGTGTACCACCACCGCGACCTGTACCTGGTCGTCGCGCAGGCCGGCTGCGGCATGCATGTTGATGAAGCGGGCGGCACTGTCCAGCTTGCGGTTGACGGTATCGCTCGCTCCCGGCTCAGAAACATCGAAAGCGACTTTGAGGACGGTTTCCGGGGGGAGTTTGGGGGCCGCATCGACCGCAGCGATCCGCCCGAAGCCCTTGATCCTGCTGCCGGCGTGGAAATCCCCGGGCCCGGCGAGCGCCGAAGCGCACAGTACAAGTCCGATTGCCGCAACAACTACCCTGATCACGCGCTTCTCCTTCCCTTTGCCGACGACTCATCCAGGGCTGCCATCTGCCATTGTCCGCGGCCGCGACGTTTGGATTCGTACAGCGCCGCGTCCGCATGGTGGAGCAGCGATTCCAGGCTGTCGCCATGCTGCGGCCACAGCGCCACGCCAACGCTGGTGCCCATCTCCAGTCGTATTCGATCGACAATCAGCGGCTGACAGGTTCGCGCAATGATCTCATCGGCCAGCTTGCGCGCCTGCTGGGCATCTTCCAAGCCCTCGGCGACCAGCACAAACTCGTCGCCGGCCAGCCGCGCCACGATCCCGCGATCGCCAAGCGCCTGACGCAGCCGGGTGGCCATCGCCTTGAGCACGCCGTCGCCGACCCCGTGACCATGGCCGTCATTGATCTGCTTGAAGCGATCGACGTCAAGAAAGTACACGGCCATCAGATCCTTGTCCTGATCAGCCGTCGCGCGGGCCTGGTCAAAGTGGGTTCGCAGCTGAACCCGGTTGGGCAATCCAGTGAGTGCATCGTGGGTGGCCTGACGCCGCAGCAGCTTTTCCAGGCGTTTGCGATCGCCGATGTCGTGGGTCATTGCGATGAACCCCTCCACGCGCTCCCGGGCGTCGCGCTTGGGCACCATCCGGCATTCGTACTCGTAGCACTGATCTCCGACCTGCATGCTGCCTTCGAAGGTCTGCGGTTGGCCGGCAAGGACTGCGCTGACGTGATCGGCAATCGCCTCATACACCTGCGGTGAACCGACTTCACTCAGGTGGCGGCCGATCATCGCCTTGCGACTGCCGCCGAAGACGTGAGCATAGGCGGCATTGCAGAAGCGATAGCGAAGCTCACAGTCGACCTCGGCGATCAGCGCCGGTAGATTGTCGGCAATGGTGCGCACCCGCAGTTCGCTGTCGCGCAGCGCCTGCTCCATGGCCCGTCGCGCCGCAACGTTGCGCAGGTAGAGCACCCAAAGTTCCTGTTGCGCGTGGCGCCATAGCTGAAGCTGGCCTTCAACCGGATATTTGCTGCCGTCGACGCGGCGCAGGCAGGCGTCGATGGGCAGCAACTGCTGGGGATGCTGGTCGATGGTCTTGCGCAGCTGCCGGGAGTCGAGTCCGCAGACCTGCTTGAGCAGTTCGTTGCCGTCAAGCTTCTCCAGATCGCCGGACCGGTAGCCGAGATCATCCAGCGCGCCATCATTGGCGTGAACCAGATGCCCGTCCAGTTCATCGATCAGAAAGACCTGATTCCTGGAGCCGTCGACGATTCGCCCGAGCAGGCTTTGGTGAGCCTGCTCCCGGTGCGCGTCCATCAGCGCCATCACCACCGAGCCCAGTTCTGCCAGGGTTTGCCGCTGCGTATCGGTCAGTTCACGAGGGGTGCGGTCGAGTACGCACAGGGTTCCCAGGGCAAAACCGTCGTCGGTGACCAGCGGTGTGCCCAGATAGAAACGGATGTGAGGGTCGCCGGTGACCAGGGGGTTGTCGCGAAAGCGGCGATCGGTGGCGGCATCAGGTACCTCGAGTGTCTGTCCGTCGGCCACCGCATGGGCACAGAAGGCGACATCTCGCGAAGTCTCGGTGTCGTCCACCCCGAGCTTGGCCTTGAACCACTGCCGGTGCGCGTCGATCAGGCTGATCATCGCCATCGGCGCATCGCACAGGGTGCTGGCAGCCCGGATGATCGCATCGAAGGCCTGCTCCGATTCGGTGTCGAGAATGTAGTAGTCACGGAGTACCTGCAGTCGACGTTGTTCGTTGGCAGGCTTGTTCGCAATCATCGAGGGGCCTCACGAACGGCGCGAAGTAGATGCGGGGCGATTCGACTTGGCAGAATAATTTGCCATGCGTCATCTTCGAGCATCTTTTAACAACAGTTTGCCAGCATGACGGTATGCGCCGCGAAGCCTTTTCAGGGGGATTTGGGTTCGGTTTCCATTGGTATTCGGGTCGCTTGCCAGGCGACCGCGCGCCACTGTTGTTCGCGGCGCACGAAAGTGCCGGTGTTGTAGTAGCGCAGGTCCCGATCGCTGGTCGGATCGTCGGCGACCAGGGTGAATGCCACCACTGCAGTGTTGCCGAACAGCCGGATATCAACCGCCTCGGCGCGATAGCGGATCGCCGGCTCCGGATCGGCCGGCTCGGCGCCACCAACCGATAGCATCAGCTCGGCCTTGCCGAAGCGACGGCCGCTGGAACTGGTGTAAATCAGGTCCTTGGCCCAGAAGCGATTGTGAATGGCTGCGTCATTGATCGAAGCGCCAGCGAGAAACTCGTCCAGCAAGCTGGCCAGCACGGCCTTGTCTGAATCCGGCTGACCTGGGGGCTCGGCCTGTGCGCGAGAGCCGAGGAAAATGGGGAGCACCAGCAACGCTGTCGCTGCGAGGGCGGCGCGGAGCAATTTCAAAGTCATGGCGACTCCAGTAGCAGAGCGGGGATTTGCAAATCGATCTCGTGGTCGCCACTGGCGCCGGTCTGCAGTCTGGGGGGCAGGTGCCCGACATCGCCGGCGCCAACCAGCTTGAAACTGCCGTCAGCCTCGATTCGGATCCGGGTGATCGAGGTGTGGCCCACCGACATTTCCAGCCAGGCCTCAGAGTCGACGCCGAGGCTGCGGGTGATCAGATAGCGGATCACATTGCCATGGCAGACCATCAGTTCGTGCTGCTCCTGGCCGCTGGCAGGCCGAAAATGGCGGGTGTACAGACCTTCCAGCTGCGCTTCACAGTCGGCCAGTTCCTGCTCGCTGAGGCCTTCCAGCTGTGCCCGTCGCCTAGTGGTGGGGGTGCACTCGCGGAGGTCCTCCAGCACCTGGAAGCGGCCATTGCCGAGGTCGCCGGCCAGGGTGGCGGCGGTGTCCCGGGCACGTTGCATCGGACTGACAAAGCGCCGCTCGAAGGCGAATGGCAATCTGGCCAGGCGTGCCCCCAGCAAGCGGGACTGAACCACGCCCAGGGTGCTGATTCCCGGCCCTCGATCCGGATCGGCGTTCGGGTCGCTGTCGTAGTGTCCATGGCGAACCAGATAGATCACTCGGGCGGCGGGATTGCCTGGTGTGGCTGCGGTTTCGGCAAGGGCGGTCTGCAGCGTCAATACGCTGATCACAAGGAGAAGCAGAAGGCGGGAGTGCGGCATCAGCGGACCTTGCGCCGGGGGTGATTCCCTATCCTGACACAAGGGGTGAGCAACTGCGTGAGGCGGCATTCGAAACTCGGCATATGGCCATAGTCCAAAAGGAGATAGCAGTATAGACGTCTATACGTCTAGACTACTGAAAACGATCACCACCGCCGGAGTCCCAGATGGTCGCCCTTAGCCCCAACACCAAAGCCGTCCGCGCAGCAATCGACAGCGACAGCGCACATGGCGCTATCGTGCCGCCGCTATGCCTGTCCAGCAATTTCAGCTTCGCCGGCTACGCCCAGCCGCGGCGCTATGACTACACCCGCTCGGGTAATCCGACCCGGGACGGCCTGGCCGAGGCCCTGGCCGAGCTGGAGGGCGGGGCTGGTGCCCTGGTGACCTGTACCGGCATGGCTGCAGTGACCCTGGCCCTGCAGCTGGTCCCCGAAGGCGGGCTGCTGGTAGCACCTCACGACTGCTACGGCGGCACCTGGCGGTTGTTCGACAGCCTTGCGCGACGCGGTCGCTTTCGCCTGAAGCTGGTAGATCAGGGCGATCTGGATACGGTTCGAGCGGCCTTGTCCGAGCCGGTGGATCTGCTTTGGATAGAAACCCCGAGCAACCCGTTGTTGCGGGTCGTCGATGTGCGCCTGCTGAGCGAGTTGGGCAAGGCAGCAGGCGCGCGGGTGCTGGTGGACAACACCTTTCTGTCGCCGCTGTGGCAACAGCCACTGCAGCTGGGCGCCGATCTGGTGTTGCATTCGACCACCAAATATCTCAACGGCCATAGCGACGTGGTCGGCGGCGCGCTGATCAGCGCCACTGCCGAGCTGCATCAGGAGTTGGCGGAGTGGTGCAACTGCCTGGGCGTCAGCGGATCACCATTCGACAGCTATCTCACCCTGCGCGGTTTGCGAACGCTGGCGGCGCGGCTGCGCAGCCATGCCGAGAACGCCGCACGTCTGGCACGGGCCATCGTCGATCATCCAGCAGTGGCGAAGGTGTATTTTCCCGGCTTGCCGGATGACCCTGGCCATCAGCTGGCCGCTCGGCAGCAAAGCAGTTTCGGCGCCATGCTGAGTTTTGAACTGGTCGGTGGCGAAACACAGGTGCGCGCCCTGCTCGACGGCCTGCAGTGCTTCTCGCTGGCCGAATCGCTGGGTGGAGTGGAGAGTCTGATCGCACATCCGGCGACCATGACCCATGCCTCAATGAGCGCCGACGCCAGAGCGGTGGCGGGCATCAGCGACCAGCTGCTGCGGCTGTCGGTGGGGATTGAAGGTGCCGATGATCTGATTGCCGACTTGCTCGCCGGTTTGAATCGAGCCCTGTCCGTGGCGACGGTGCGCAGGGCGGCCTGACTGGATCGGATCCTCTGAGGGCTAGTCGGTCAGATGGTGGGGGTCGACTCGGGTGCGCTCGCCCGGATTGGGTCGACACTCGCTCAGCGAATGCAGAATTGCGCAGTGCTCGCGGATGCCCCCGGTGCAGCCGGCGATGGTCCGGCGCAGTTCCCCGGCCATCGCATTGAGCTGCTCGATCTTCAGCTCGATCTCCTCCAGGTGCGCTCGGGCCAGCTGATCGACGTCTGCGCATGACAGCGCCGGGTTTTCGGCGAGGCCCAGCAGACTGCGGATTTCATCCAGACTGAAGCCCAGGTCGCGACCGCGGGTGACGAAGATCA
>JAGRJL010000433.1 GCA_020442775.1 Lysobacterales bacterium
GCCGGATTCGATCGGCTGTGGACCGAACTGCCGGACAAGTTCCACATGATCCTGTCCAGCGACAACCCGCAGTACGCCAACCTGCCGGGATTGGGAGTGCTGCTGGGCGGCATGTGGGTAATGAACCTGTCCTACTGGGGCTTCAACCAGTACATCATCCAGCGCGCGCTGGCGGCCAGGAGCGTCGCCGAAGCGCAGAAGGGCATCGCCTTTGCCGCCTTCCTCAAGCTGCTGATGCCGCTGATCATCGTGGTCCCCGGCATCGCTGCTGCGATGCTCAGCCCGGGGCTGGATCGTCCCGATCAGGCTTATCCGGAAATGATGAAGCTGGCGCCGGTGGGCCTGCGCGGACTGATCTTTGCCGCTTTGGTCGCGGCGATCGTTTCCTCTGTGGGCTCAATGGTCAACTCGATCTCCACCATCTTCACCATGGACCTGTATCGGCCGCTGCGTCCCAACATTAGCGAAGCCGGGCTGGT
Source organism: Lysobacterales bacterium (assembly GCA_020442775.1). Taxonomy (GTDB): domain Bacteria; phylum Pseudomonadota; class Gammaproteobacteria; order Xanthomonadales; family SZUA-5; genus SZUA-5. The sequence continues at coordinate 480 of JAGRJL010000433.1, forward strand.
GCGCACCGGACGCACCGTCGGCGCCAGCGCGCTGGCGGTCGCGGTGCTGGCGGCGCGACCGCTGCTGGGTGGCTTCGAGCAGGCCTTCCAGTACATTCAGGAGTTCACCGGCTTCTTCACCCCGGGGATTTGCGCGATCTTCATCCTGGGCGTGTTCTGGCCGGCGACCACCGCCAGCGGCGCCTTGGTGGCGGCGATCGGATCCTTCGTGCTGTCGATCCTGTTCCGCTATCTGGCCCCCGAGATTCCGTTCATGGATCGGGTGGGCTACGTGTTCCTGCTGTGCACCGGCCTGGCGATGGTGATTTCCTGGCTGCAGGGTCAGCGTCGGCAGGAAGGCAGCGTGGAGCTCGCCGGGGTCAGCTTCACCACCACCGCCGGCTTCAATCTGGCCGCGGCGCTGATCACCGCCGGTCTGATCGTGCTCTACGGCGTTTTCTGGTGATTGGGCACCGGACCGGTGGATTTGCGCAGCTGCAGGGTATAGGGCACGTGGACCATCTCGCAGCTCTCCGGGTTGCGCAGCGCGCGCAGCAGCTGGGTGGCGGCAATGCAGCCCATTTCGCGGGCCGGCTGGCGCACCGTGGTCAGCGCGGGGAAGATCTGGTGGGACATCGGGGTGTCGTCGAAGCCACACACCGACAGATCCCTGGGCACCACCATGCCGCGCTCGCAGGCCGCGTTGATCACCCCGGCAGCCATGTCGTCGTTGGCGCTGAAGATTGCGGTCGGCGGCTGCTTGAGGTCGAGCAGCCGACGGGCCGCGCTGATTCCCGAATCAAAGGAAAACTCACCGGCGACCACCAGATTCGGGTCAAAGCGCAGTCCGGCCCGCTGCAGCGCATCGCAATAGCCCTGCAAACGCCAGCCGCTGGCGCCGTGATCCGGGTGCCCCGTGATATGCGCAATCCGTCGATGACCCAGCGCGATCAGGTGCGCGGTCATTTCGCTGGCGGCGTGCACCTCGTCCAGGTTGGCGCCAATGCAGCCGGACCAGTCGCGCGGCGAAATGCAGGCGTAGGGTACGTTGAGCTCGGCCAGCCGCTTGCCCAGGGTCGGGTGATCGGTAATTGGCGGGGTCAGAATCAGGCCGTCCGGACGGCCATGGACGACCAGGCTTTCCACCGTATGAATGAACTCGGCGTCGCTGGCCGGAGAGTAGTTCAGCGGACGCAGCATCATCCCGTAGTGGTGGGTTTCGCAGGCGTCCAGCACGCCCGACTGAATCTCCATCAGGTAGCTGGGCGACGGATTGTCGTAGAGCAACGCGATCAGATAGCTGCGATGACCGGCCAGACTGCGCGCCGACGGATGCGGCTTGTAGTTGAGCTCGGCGACCGCCGCCTGGACCTTCTCGCGGGTCTGCGCGCGCACGTTGGGCTCGTTGTTGAGCACCCGCGACACGGTCTTCATCGACACGCCCGCAAGGCTCGCAACGTCTTCAATTCGAACGGCCATCAATTTCCCTTGTGCGCAGGAGCTGTACGCATTCTGCCAGAGCAGGCTCGGCATGGCAGCGCTGCCATGGCTGATCGGAAACGTGCCGGACTAGCCACTGGATTGGAAATCGGGGCAGGGAATGCATGAGAACGAACCCATGAATGGCGCACACCTGCTCGCAGACGTGGGTGGGACCTACGCGCGTTTCGCCACTCGCGGCGGGCCGCGCAACGGTCCCGAGGCCTATGCGGGGGTGAGTCGCTACCGGGTGGCCGACCACCCCAGCCTGGCCGATGCGGCCGAGCGCTATCTCGATACCTTCGCCGCTCAGGACCGACCGCAGTCGGCGGTGATTGCGGTAGCCAGCGCGGTGAATGGCGATATCGTCCAGTTCAGCAACAGCGCCTGGCGATTTTCCATCCGCGAGCTGCGCGAACGGCTGCGCCTGCAGCAGGTCCGGGTGATCAACGACTTCGCCGCGATTGCCTGGTCGCTGCCGGCGCTGGAGCCGGCGGATCTGGCGCGTATCGGTGGGGGGCGGGATCCCCAGTTCGGGTCGGAGCAGGTTCATCTGGTGGTGGGGCCGGGGACCGGACTGGGGCTCTCGGCGGTCAAGCGCACCGCGCACGGTCCGGTAATCCTGGATTCCGAGGGTGGGCACCTGGGCTTTGCCCCGCGCGGCGACCTGGAGCGGGATCTGCACCAGCGCCTGAGCCGGGTCTTCGGGCGGGTCTCCTATGAGCGCGTGCTGAGCGGTTCTGGACTGGTCAACGTCTACGGCGCGCTGGCCGATATCCATGACCGCGAGGCGACCCTCGATGCACCGGATCAGGTCACCCACGCCGCCCGCCAAGGGGATGCGCTGGCGCTGCAGACGGTTCAGTGCTTCTGCTCGGTGCTGGGCAGCTTTGCCGGTGACGCGGTACTCGCCTTCGGCGGATGGGACGGCCTCTATCTGGCCGGGGAGATGCTCAACTACGTGCTGGACCCGGCTACCGAGGCGCTGTTCCGGGAATCATTTGAGGACAAGGGACGATTCTCCGAAACCCTGCGGCAGGTGCCGACCATGCGCATCCTGCGCTCAGACGTGGGTTTGCTGGGCGCGAGCAATCTGAGTCGGACGGTGGAGGCCTGGTGATGCACCGAACTTCGCCCCTGATTCTCCGCGCCGGCGCCCGGTGTGATCCGGTCATCACGTTCTGGTCGCATTTTTTTCCACGATTGTTGACAACGCTGTCAGTTACAGGGTGATAATCCGCGGGTCGCGTGCGCTGGCCGCGCGATCTGCAAAGACCGAGGGAGGTCGGTTGATGCCTACACGGCGAGCACACACAGGAACGGCTTGGGTCTTCTGCGCAGCGGCGCTGACGTGGCTGAGCGCTTGCGCGCCGGAGGCCGGTCCGTCGGCATCTGATGCCGCCACGCCGGAATTGGCTACAGAGCCGTCTACGGTGGGCGGCAGTGCGGCGTCGACCGCTGACCCCCGGCGGTGGCCCGCCATGACCTCGCCGATTGCGGTCGATCAGGCGCTGGAGCAGCGGATCAGCGACTTGCTCGAGTCGATGACCCTGGCGGAAAAGGTCGGCCAGGTGGTCCAGGGTGACCTTGGCAGCGTGACGCCAGAGGACGTCCGTCGCTATCGACTGGGGTCAGTGCTCGCCGGGGGCAACTCCGATCCTGGCGGGCGTTACAACGCCAGCGCTGCTGAATGGCTGGCGCTGGCAGACGCCTTCCACCAAGCATCGATGGACGTCAGCGGCGGCGGCAAGGCGATCCCGGTGCTGCTCGGCATCGACGCGGTCCACGGTCACAACAACGTGGTCGGAGCAACGCTGTTTCCGCACAACATCGGCCTGGGTGCGATCAACGACCCGGAACTGGTGCGCCAGATTGCCAGGGCCACAGCGGTGGAGCTGCGGGTCACCGGCTTTGAATGGACCTTCGCGCCGACGGTAACGGTGCCGCGCGACGATCGCTGGGGCAGAACCTACGAGGGCTATTCCGAAGACCCGGCGCTGGTGTCGCGTTACGCCACCGCAGTAGTCGAAGGACTGCAGGGCAGGGTGGGCGAGTCGGACTTTCTTGACGACTATCACGTGGTCGCCTCGGCCAAGCACTACATCGGTGACGGAGGGACCTTCGAGGGTCACGACAAGGGCGATACGCGAGTCAGCGAGAGCGAGCTTCGCGATGTGCACGGGGCCGGTCATATTCGTGCGCTGCAGGCCGGCACCCAGACCGTAATGGCGTCGTTCTCCAGTTGGAACGGGCAGAAGATGCACGGCAACCACAGCCTGCTGAGCGCCGTGCTGAAGGAGCGGATGGGCTTCGACGGCTTTGTGGTGGGCGACTGGAACGGCCATGGCGAGGTTCCCGGCTGCAGCAATGAAAGCTGTCCGCAGGCAATGCTCGCCGGTCTGGACATGTACATGGCGCCGGACACCTGGCGCGCGGTTTACGACAACACGCTGGCGCAGGCGCGCAGCGGCGAGATTCCCATCGCCCGACTGAATGACGCGGTCCGGCGCATCCTCCGGGTCAAGTTTCGTCTGGGACTGTTCGAAGCTGGGCTGCCGTCGCAGCGTGCGCTGGGCGGGAAGTTCGACCTGCTGGCCAGCGCCGAGCACCGAGAACTGGCCCGCGAGGCGGTGCGTCGTTCGCTGGTGCTGTTGAAGAACAATGGCGAGTTGCTGCCGCTGGATCCGGGTGCTCAAGTGCTGGTCGCCGGTGACGGCGCCGACGACTTGGCCAAGCAGTCGGGCGGATGGACCCTCAGTTGGCAGGGCAGCGGAACCCAGCCCGCCGATTTTCCCAACGCGCAGTCGATCTGGTCGGGCATCGAGGTCGCAGTCAGCGCCGCTGGCGGCACGGCTGAGCTGGCGGTTGACGGTCGCTACAGCACCCGACCCAGCGTAGCGATAGTCGTGTTCGGCGAGGATCCCTACGCGGAGTTCATCGGTGATCTGCCCAATCTGGCCTATCGCCCCGGCGATGATCACGATTTTGCGCTTCTGCGTCGACTCAAGGACGAGGGGATTCCCACGGTGGCGGTATTCCTGTCCGGGCGCCCGCTGTGGCTGAACCGGGAGATCAATGCAGCCGATGCTTTCATCGCCGCCTGGTTGCCGGGTTCGGAAGGCGGCGGCGTCGCCGACGTGCTGTTCCGCGCCGCAGACGGCAACGTTGCCCACGATTTCCAGGGTCGGCTGCCGTTTTCCTGGCCGCGCACGCCGACCCAAGCACCGCAAAACCTGGGTCAGACCGATTACGACCCGCAGTTCGCGGTTGGCTATGGGCTGAGCTATGCCGAGGGTGCGGAGCTGGAAGCACTGCCGGAGGACAGCGGCGGGATGGATCTCAGTCCGAAACCCCAAGCCTATTTCCAACGTGGGAGCGCTGCGACCGGCTGGGGCTTCCAGGTCGCAGATCAGGGACAGCCGGCACAAGCGGTCACCCGTCTGCCCAGCGCGGAGCTGGCAAGCGGGGTGCAGATCAGTGCGGTCGATCATCTGGCGCAGGAAGATGCACGCAAGCTGAGCTGGTCCGGCGCGACTACTGCCGCCGTCTGGCTGCAGTCCGAACAAGCCGTGGACCTGCGCAGGGAGGCTGCCGGTGCCACCCATCTGCAGGTCATGCTGCGCGTGGATGTTGCACCGCAAGGTGAGGTTGAGCTGTCCTTGCGCTGCGCAGATCGCTGCGCCGAAGCGCAGCCGATGGACGCTTTCCTGCGCACCCTGCCGGTCGCTGAGTGGGTCGAGATCGGGGTGCCCCTGAGCTGCTTTGAACGGGATGGCGGCGGGCTGGATCAGGTTACTGGACTTCTCCAGCTCAGCACCGACAGCCGCTTCGAAATGGCCCTGTCGCGGGTCGCGCTGGGTGACGCACCCGAGCGCACGATGAACTGCGAGCAGGAGTAGAAAATGCTGCGACGCACCATCGATTTGACCGCACAGCGCGTTGTCGGACGCGCTCGAAATTTTTGTCAGGTAGAAGTTGACAACGCTGTCATTCTGCAGTCCAATCGCCGCACGGTTGGCTGGTCAGAACTGATTTCAGGCTGCACCAATGTCTCGAACTGGACCAGTTCATCTGGGGGAGGAACTCATGAGTAGCACCAATCAATGGCCCAAGCGTCGGCTGCTGTCTGTCGCGCTGATGTTCGCACTCACGCAGCAGGCGGCGATTGCGCAGGAGGCCGCGCGCGCCGATCAGGACGACGATGAAGCCGCGCAGGAACTGGACGGCGTCGAGGTCAGCGGCATCCGCAGCAGCTTGATGTCGTCGATGAACTTAAAGCGCGACTCCGACGGCATTGTTGACGGCATCGTGGCCGAGGATATCGGCAAGTTCCCCGACACCAATCTGGCCGAATCACTGCAGCGGATCAGCGGCGTCTCCATCGATCGCAGCAACGGCGAAGGCTCCCGAGTGACCGTTCGTGGTGTCGGTCCGGACTTCAACCTGGTGCTGCTCAACGGCCGCCAGATGCCGACCTCCAGGGTGGAAGAGACCTTCGCCTCCAATTCGCGCGCCTTCGATTTCGCCAACCTGGCCTCCGAAGCGATCTCCGAGGTAGAGGTCTACAAGACCGGGCGTGCCAGCACCCCCACTGGCGGCATCGGCGCGACTATCAACATCCGCACCGCAAGGCCGCTGGACAACCC
>JAGRJL010000434.1 GCA_020442775.1 Lysobacterales bacterium
GTCGAGTCGATTGGAGGGAGCAGATTGCGCCACCGCTGCTCTCCGGCGGCCGCAGCAGAAGAGTCATGAAATGTGCGGGCTAGGTGTTTCGGCATGCGAGGGCTCGATGGCAGGACTGGCCACGGAGTGTAGCGGCGTAGCGAACCAGGTCCAGCATTCAGCGGTCGATCTCGAACCAGCACCGCGCCTGCCCATGGGAAAAGCTGGACCGGCCGCTGCGAAGCGATTCGCGGCGAACTGCGCAGACGGCAGATACGGCGTGCCTGTCCACCCGTCCTTCGCAGCTATTCCTCGAAGCCGCTGGCGAATGCGGCGATCACATCCCGGTCGATTGCGCTGCTGTTCTGCACGTTGCTGTCAGGCGGGTCCAGCGCCGGGGTAATCATCACCTGATTGCTCACCGATCCGACGCCTGGATCGGCGACATCGGTTCTCGAACAAGCGACAGCTGCAGGAGTCACTTCCAGTTGCGCGATCGCGCGTGACGATGGGTTGAAGACGGGCTATAGGACGCGCATTGCCGCACGAGGATGCGTGGCCTGCAGACGTGGGCGCTGCTGCATCCATCGAGCAACCCCCTCGGGACACCGCGGCAGTGAACAGGGTCACTGCCGCGTGACCGCGCCGAGGGCTCATTCGCGCCTCTTACGCGGAGGCCGCCGCCCCAAGCACCTGCTGCTGAATCTGAAACAGCTCGTCGCGACTCACTTCGCGAATCTCGAACAGCGGTGCCTTCAGCACGGCGTTCACCGCGCAAAACGCCGGTCCGTTCACCGGTTCGATGGTCAGACGCTGCGCGCTGTCGTCGTAGTGCAGCGACGGATACTGCGCAATGAGGGCTTTGAGGATATCGGGGGTGCTGCTGAGATCACCAGGCGCGCCGTCCAGCACGATCGCTTCGGGGTCTTCCCAGTCGTCCTGGTCGCGCGCGCACTCGGCGAGAGTCACCGGATCGGTGGCGAAACACAGCGTGGGGCCTTCGCCATACCCATATTGGTCGCGATCAAAGGCCTGGTAGCGTTGTTCGCGGACCAGCCAGCGCACGTAAAACTTGTCGCCTACCTCGAACTCGGTCAGCACGTAGGCCAGCGAGCCGGCGGCATCGAGCACCAGGAACAGGTCCTCGTCACTGAGCTCTTCCAGCGCATCCTGATAGATGGTCACCCGCTGCCGCTCTCCCACCGTGTGGGTATCGGCGATGTGCTTGCCGGTGCGCGCGAAGATCAGCGCATCAATGCGTGCGTTCTCGTCATCGGGGGTCTCGAAAAAGCGCGGCTCGCATTCGAGCTGCCGTTGGGACAGCGCCTCGGCCTCCAGCCGCCGCCACGCGGCCATCGCGCTCTCTCGATCGGTATAGATGCCGGCGATCGGCCCGCCGCCTTCATGATGGACGTGAAAATACTCGTCGTCGTAGCCGAAAATGGTGGTTCGCAGAACGTAGACCTTGTTCGTCGTGTCGGTCATGTAGAGGCTCTTTAGAGGGAAGGGAGCGGCGATCGCGATGCGCGCGCCGACAGGTTGTTGAAACTTGCGGCACTGGGCGGCCGCGCGCTGCCGTTTTCCATCCACAGATCAAAGCGCATGCGATGGAACAGGTCGTCTGGGGTCAGATCGAAGTCCGCCAGGATCGGCGCGCTGCCGAACACTCGCGGGACAATGGCGTTCACAAACCAGCTGTTGTGGGTGATCAGCAGCGACTTCAGCTGGCCGGTCACCGCCAGGGGCGACAGCAGCAGCCGCGCCCGGGCATCGTCTTGGGCAAAGCGTTGATGGAAGGCGTCGATGCGCGATTCGAGGCCAGGCACCTCGTCCAGGCAGCGCACGAAATCGGCCAGCGTGGGAATGAACTGCTTGAAGTCGACCAGCAGGTGGTCCTGCTCACAGAGGCGCTTCACGTCGACCTCGCGGCCGGCACTGTTGACAAACACCTCGCCGAAAATCGGCACCACGATCTCTTTCACCGCCCAATGGGTGTGCAGGACCCGATGGCGGTTGTCGCTGCACAGCGCCTTGGTGCTGTCAATCAGCCGGTGGATCGGAAAGTAGTCAGCAGCCTCACCGCCCCAGCGCCGCTGCGAGATCCGTGCGTGGCGAATGATTTCCATGGAATCACCAGAGATAAAGAGCGGGTGTCAGCAAAGAGGATGCGACGAGCGATCTTGGGGAGGGATCGAGGCACCCGGAAACCACAGGTCCGAGTTCGGCTGTTTACCCATGTGGCACGCCAGGCGACGCGGCCACAGCGAACCCCAGCAGCGACTCACGGCGGGAGTGGTCCCTTGAATGCGCGATCCAGAATCGCTATCGACCAGCGCTCGATTCCCCCTTGCAGGTCGTAGCAAACCAGCCGCTCCGGCATGTTTGCCCACTCGGCGTCAGCGTTTCTGAATGCCAGTGGCCGCGCTCGGTAGAAGACGACGTCTCCGTACACGACGAAGTCCGCGCGTGAACTGGATGCCCGCAAGCTTCCCAGTCGCGCTCCGTCCGGTCGATGGAGGTTCCAGCGATAGGGAAAGGCCCCGGAAGCTTCGATCCGCTCGCTGGACAATATCTCCGCGCCGCTAGCGGCCCGGAACTGGCGGCCGGAGACGGTGGTTGAGCGCAGGTCTCCCACCAATTCCAGGATCACCGGTGCGGGCGCGTGGGCCTGGTCAGCGGCTTGCACAAGCGTGCGACTGTCCACCCTGGCTATGTCCACCGCGCCGCTCAAGCTCCGCGATGCCGGCGACGACTCGGCTGCCGGATCTGTCGCGCGTGCGCCTCTGAAGGGACGGGAGAGAAATCGCCAGTGCAGCCGCACGGCCTGATCGAGGCGTTCGACACTGACCTCGAACTGACCGCTGGTGGAATGCCGGGCATTGGCGATGACCAGCTCAGGCAGGCCGAACTCCATCCGTTCGACTGTCCGTCCTGACTCAACGTCGAGCATCAGCAGCACGCCCAGCCCTGTTTGTGATGCATGACCCAGGGCCAGCAACTGTCCATCCAGGATGGTTAGCGGAAATGCCTGATCGGCACTGCGCCAGCGCGAGCCGCCGGTGCCAAGCTCAATCGCTCGAGCATATCCGCTGCTGTCGGCAATCCACGCTTCCGCTCGATCGGCATCGATCAGCACACCGGGACTCAGATGGGTGAGCGAATCGGCCATCGCTGCATGCAGGCCGCTCGACAGCATGAGGATCAGAAAGAGCAGTCTCGCAGGGGCATGTTTGATCACGCCGTTCTCCTTGGTGTTTGGCCTTTGTCAGCGTCCGGCGATTTGCTCGAAGCCATCGGCATGCAGTGAATCGGCGGGCACTTCTGCTATTTCAAGCTTCCAGGCACCTCGTCCCAGCAAGCCCGCGACCAGCAAATTGTCCTTGGCATCGAATTCCAACTCGTTCACCGGCGCGTTGGGCAGGCTGCTGCCCAGTCGATGCCAGACGCGGAACCCACTGTTGCCGTAGGCAAGATAGACGCCGCGAGTGGTGCCAACCGCCAGCGCATCAATGCTGCCGATGTAGGCCATCGATCGCAGGAGGGCGCCGGGGATGATGGCGGTCAGATTTCCGGTCACGTCGTTGAAGCTGGCACCGCCATCATTGGAGAAATAGACGCTAAACAGATTGTTGACGAATAGCCGATTGGATGCGCTGCGATCTGCATCGACGTCCCAAACCAAGAACGGCGCGGTGGGTGTGCCAAGATCAATGAAGTTGGTTGAACCACCGCGACGAACGTACACGTTGGCATAGGAACCGACCAGGACGAACTCCGGGTCCCCTTCGGCGCCATAAACCAGGGGGTCGCCGGCAAACGGGGTCGGACCGTTGCCGATCAGCGCAACCGTGTCGCCTCGGTCCATCGACTCGTAGAGACCATTGGCTGCGCCAATCAGCAATCGGTCCTGACTGTCGTAATGCGTCGCCAGAGGGCTGTAGAAATCCGGTTCCAACGCCGGGCTGCCGTCCACCGGGGTCAGCGCCAGAAAGCTCAGCGCGCCCGAATTGTTATCGGCGTCCACCTCTCGCCGGAAAGCAATGTTCAAGAACTGTGCGCTCGAATACCTCACCGAATGCGTTGTGGAGCCGCCATCTGCAATTGCCGGGTCCCCCCCGTCACCGCCGCTCACGGTTTGGAAGGTGGTCCAGTTTGGGAGAATCATCTCGCTGGTGCCGTTGTCCTGGGATCCACCGACGACCCGGTGGGAAATTCCGTCCCAGGCGACCCCATGGTATTCGGCGGTCTGCAGGTCACCGTTGATTGACTCCCAATCTCCGCTGCTGGACTGGGGCGAGAGGCGCTTGTAAACGCCACCGTCGTTGGACTCGATCAGGCTCCCCTGCGCATCGAAGGCCATGTCACGCGAGTCGGCGTGGGGAGCAGAATTGCTGGCCGTACCAACGTGGGTGAGGGGCACCCATCGCGACCCCGGAGGTTGCGAAGCATCACCGCGAAACAGGCGTCCGGTGTAATTGCTCGCACCGATGGAGTTGGGAAAGTACATCGTGCTGCCCGGCACGCCCTCGCCAAAAGCCGGTTGCCGGTCTCCGCCCACGTAAACGACGTTGCTGTTCGATGGATCGGCGACAATTGAAAAATGGAAGCGGCCCTGTGAGCCGGGGTGAATCCCGAAGACGATGCCGTTCTGTTCGACCGTTGTGGGTACGCCGAGCGAAACCCAGGGAGACGAGCCGTTGGCCGAACGGAATACGGCCGACAGGCGCCCGTTATCAACAATGCCGACGAAAACCTGGCCGCTGCTGCCAACCGCAATTTTGACTTTGGAGATGTTCGGCCCCAACGCGGCGTCGAGACTCGCATCGGAGACCTTGACCCAGTTTGCACCCAGGTTGGTGGACCGGTAGATCCCGTTTTGAGCGCTACCGTGAACAGGCAAGTAGAACTGTGAGGGATTGGTCGGGTCGCCGGCGAGATCGCTGCTGAAACCCTCGGGCAATCCGGTCCCGGCAACGCCCGAAAGGCCGACAAAGGTCGCACCCGCATCGGCGCTGCGGAGGACGCCGGCGGCGCCGGCGGCCAGCAGTACGCTGCCGCGCCCGGCGACGCCATAGAGGTTCACACCAGCAGTCGAATTGAATCCCACCCAACTTGCACCGCCATCGGTAGTGCGGATTAGTCCAATCAACTCGCTGGAATAGCCGGTATAGCTGGAGGAATGTGCGATGCCGGCGACCAGGGTCTGCGCGGAAGCATCAGTGGGATCAAACTCCAGCGCTCCAATGGACAGCGAATCCAGCGCGTCTGTCTGCGCGACCCAGGTCGGAGACTCAGCGGTCGCGTTATCCGTTCTCCAGATCCCGCCCTCGGTTCCACCGACATAGAGGATGTCGGCGTTGGTGGGATGAGCTGCAATCGCGTTGACCGCGCCAACCACCTCGCCAGCGGGGATTTCAGTTTGCCCATTCCACACTGGACCGGGCCCGAGAGCCTGCCAGGACCCACCCAGTTCCTGGGCGGGTAGACCTGTTGCCGCCAGAACCAGTGAGGCCGCCAATCCTGGCATCCATCGCCTGCACCGAATCATTTGCCATTTCCTTCTGTTGGACCGGGGTCGACCTCCGGCGCATGCCAAACAATGCGGCCGTGCTCGACGCAGCGGACGCACAGGCGTCTGGTGGTTGCCCTGACTTGGTCGCGACCTCTCTCTCGGAGAGGCAACCGCCCCTGTGCTTCCAGACGCATTCCACAAGACTCGTAATCCGATGTTGAATTCGGTCATCTGACCGCCAGCCTTGCGTCGCCCGACGGATGCCGGATCGCGCAGTTCGCCAATCCATGGGATGGCTCCGGATTCGCAGCAATTGTGCTGTTGTCACCTCGGGCGCGTGACTCAGAGGATCAATCTCGGCGCACTGCAATACCCTCCAAACGCCGCGGCGACCAGGGCAAGCGCTAATCCAGCCGGTGCGGTTTGGTCGCAGTGGCTCGCCGTGAGCGCCTCGCAAGCGCCAGGGCCATGATCAGCGCCCCCAGGCCGAGCACGAGGGCGAGGACGCCCGACAGGATCAGGGCGACAATCGACTCCATGAAGGCAATCGCCGGGACCGGCTCGTGGAAGCCGGCGCCCGGATTGTCCATCGGCGCCAGCCAGGTGCCCCCCATCGCGATGGCCGCGAGTATCGCGATCACGATCAGCGTCACCGACA
>JAGRJL010000435.1 GCA_020442775.1 Lysobacterales bacterium
CGCCGAACTTCTCGACCACCTTCCGGGCCAACTACAAGGACTTCGAACGTGGCCAGATTTGCCGCGCAGGCGCTGGCATCGGTGCACTGGAATTCGATCTGAATCCGGCTAATGGTGGTCTGGCGGGTACTCCGCTTGACGGGTTGTTGACACAGCGCAATACCTTCACCGCAGGCTGCGACCGCTTCCGTCACGCCAACGTGTTCAACGACGAGCGCACCCAGCTGTTCTTCTCCGGTGATTACTACTTCGACGAGCACGTGCTCACCGCCGGTATCGAGTGGGAGAAGTTCGATCTGTTCAACCTGTTCGTGAGCAGTTCCAACGGCCGCTTCCGCTTCAACAGCTTCAACCAGATCGTTACCCAGACCGGTCGCGTGGAGTACGCCAACGCCACCAGCAACGATGCAAACGACGCCGCGGCGGAGTGGGGCTACAAGAAAATCTCCTACTTCGTGCAGGACACCTGGCAGGCCACCGACAATCTGGAGCTGAAGATCGGCTTCCGCTACGAGGAATTCGATCAAAGCGACAAGCCGGTGTTTGATCCGGAAATCTTCGCCACCTATGGCCTGGACACCAGCAAGAACGTCGACGGCAACGGTCTGTTCATGCCGCGCGTGGGATTCCGCTGGAGCCCGCTGGATCGCACCACCTTCACCGGTGGCTTTGGACTGTTCGCCGGCGGCGACCCGAAGGTGTGGATTTCCAACTCCTTCCAGGTGCCCACGGTGTTTTCGGCGCGAAACAATCTGACCGGTCTGTCGCCGTTCACGGTCCCGTCGGTGCTGCTGAACGACATTGCCTCGGGCACCCCAGTGGCGATCGATGCCATCGACCCGAAGTTCCAGACCCCGTCGGACTGGAAGGCCTCGCTGCGTTTGGACCAGGGCTTCGACATGCCGGTGGACTTCCTCGGCGACGACTGGAACTTCACCGCGCAGTATCTGTACACCCGTCCGCGCGACGGCTTCCTTTGGACCAACTTCGCGCAGACCCAGCTGGCTCAGACCCAGCCGCTGGGTGTGGCCCCGGATGGTCGCCCGATCTATGCCGACCTGGATGATCTGGGAATCAACAATCTGACCGTACTGGGCAACTTCGAGGGTGGCTCCAGCCACACCTGGTCTGTGGCCCTGGCCAAGCGTTGGGCCTCCGGCGTCGACTTCAGCGTGAGCTACGCCAAGCAGAGTATTGAAGACACCACCGAGGGCACTTCCTCACGCGGTATCTCCAACTGGCGCGGCATCGTCGCCACCGATCGCAACAACCCGCAGGCGCGCACCTCGCCGTTCCAGATCACCGACTCCTTCAAGGTGAGCCTGGGCTACGAGAAGGCTTTCTTCGGTGACTATGCCACCCGCTTCGATTTGTTCGGCCAGTTGCAGAGCGGCAGCCTGTACACCGAGACCTTCGACATCAGCAACGAGAACTCGCTGTTCGGTCGCGCAGGTCAGGGTGAAGGTCCGTTCGACAACAACCCGCTGTACATCCCGAACCCGGGCACCGATCCGCTGGTGGCCTATGCTTCCGGCTTCGACCAGACTGCGTTCTTTGACTACGTGAATCGCCACAACATCGAAACCGGCAAGATTCACGACGTCAATTCCGGCAAGTCCAAGTGGCTGCGCCAGTGGGATCTGCGGATCCAGCAGGAGCTGCCGGGGATCCCGGGGATGGAGCGTCTGTTCGGCGACAACAAGCTGAAGCTGATCGTCGACGTGGACAACGTGCTGAACCTGCTGAACAGCGAGTGGGGCAACTTCTACAACGGCCCGGGCAACAACCAGCATCAGATCGTCGATGCTGACCTGGTCTCGGTTGCCGATGTTGCTGCCAACGGCATCGACAACGCCACCGCGCTGGAAGGTGACGCGCCGCGCACCACCTGCGTGACCCAGTCGTCCTGTATCTACCGCTTCAACAGCTTCACCGACCGGGCGATCAGCAGCCTGAGCGCCAGCCAGTCGGTGTATCGCATTCGAATCGGTCTGCGCTACGAGTTCTAATCGGGTTCAGCCGAGCTAGAACGCACTTGAGGCCTGCGCGGCAAATGCCGCGCAGGCTTTTTCGTTTTGGACAATTCGGATCGCCGGCCGACGGGAAAAATTGACCCCTGTCGGGCGTTGATCGCTTGCCTTTTGGAGCCGCACGGACCACCCTACGCACCCACGCTTGCGGACCCGACCAAGGGGCGCCGCATGCCGGTGCCGATGCCTGAAGAGACGCATGGTCAATATCA
>JAGRJL010000436.1:0-1037 GCA_020442775.1 Lysobacterales bacterium
TCACGCATGATGTACTCGACCGAGGCAAAGGCCTCGGCCTCGCTGGGCTTGTAGTGCATGGTCAACCAGATTCCGGTAACGATCTGGTTCACCAGCATCAGCAGGGCCAGGGAACCAAAGTAGTACCAGACGTTGAAATTCTTCGGCGCGTAGTACTGACCGACGTGCTGATTCCAGAAATCGACAACCGGCAGACGCTGGTCAAACCAGCCGAGGATGCCGGTCGCGGTGCTTGTGCGTTGACCAGCCATCAGGCGACCTCCTGCTCTGGATCTTCACCGATGACGATGGTGCTGTCATCAACGAAGCGATAGGGCGGAACCACCAGATTGGTTGGCGCCGGCGAACCTTCGTATACCCGGCCGGCCATGTCGAATCGGGAGTTGTGGCAGGGACAGAAAAATCCGCCCTTCCAGTTCTCATCCCAGGCCACCGGCTGCATTTCCGGATGAAACTTGGGCGAGCAGCCCAGATGGGTACAGGATCCGATCAGCACCAGCACATCGGGCTTGATCGAGCGGTACTCGTTCTTGGCGTACTCCGGCTGCTGGTCGATAACCGCGCTGTCCGGATCCTTCAGGCGGGAATCTTCGCCCGGCAGCGCGTCCAGCAGCGCCGGCGTCCGGCGGATGATCCACACCGGCCGCTTGCGCCAGGTCGCAATTTGCTGCGCTCCGATTTCCAGTTTGGAGATATCCACGGTGACCGGGGCACCGGCCGCAACGGCACGGGCGCTGGGTTTCCAGGCACTGATGAATGGGACTGCCGCGAACGCTACCCCGACTCCACCAACCACTGCAGTGGTGGCGGTCAGGAAACGACGACGGCCGGGATCGGCTGGCTGTTCGGCCATTTACCACTCCGGTTTCGTTCAAAGAAATAGGCAGGCGAAGCAATTCTCGCCAAGCGTGCGAGTTTACAGGATGCCCTCGTCCCCGGACAATCAAAGGCCACATCGAATTTCGGTGGTCGATGCCTGAACTCCGCTCCAATGCTGGCCTGTGGTCCGGCCTGAACTACCTTGTCCGATGGATCAC
>JAGRJL010000436.1:1200-5754 GCA_020442775.1 Lysobacterales bacterium
TGCGTGGCAACCCGCTGGCCGGCCGGATCATGGGAATCAGCCCGGCCGGTCGGCCCCGCCATCGAGTCGAACAAAGCCTGGGCTCGGCGGTGATCGTGACCTCTGACGGCTACATGCTGACCAACCACCATGTGATCAGCGCCGCGGTCGAGATCCAGGCAGTACTCTGGGATGGCCGGGTAATACGCGCCGAAATTGTCGGCAGCGACCCTGACACTGATCTGGCGGTACTCAAGATTGAGGGCAGCAACCTTCCGGCGATCAGCTTCAGTGAAGAGCCGCAGGTTCGGATTGGTGATGTGGTGCTGGCGATTGGCAACCCCTTTGGCATCGGCCAGACCGTGACCATGGGCATTATCAGCGCCACCGGGCGCCATGGTCTCAACCTGTCCACCTACGAAAACCTGATCCAGACCGACGCGGCGATCAACTTCGGCAACTCCGGCGGTGCTCTGGTCGATGTCGAGGGCCGTCTGATCGGGATCAACACCGCGCATTACGACGATCTGGCGCTGGGCGCCGAAGGCATCGGCTTCGCGATTCCCTATCAGACCGCACGCCAGGTCCTGGACGAGTTGATCAAGCAAGGCTTCGTGACCCGCGGCTGGCTGGGGCTGGAAGTGATTCCGCTGGAATTGCGCAACACCCTGTCGGGCGAGATACGACCGGTGCTGCAGATCGCCCGCGTGTACTCCGGCGGGCCAGCGGAGCAAAGCGGCTTGCGTCCTGGCGATCTGATTTTGCGCTTCGCCGATACCGATTTGTTCAATCCCGGCCAGTTGAGCGAGATCGAGGCCACCACCGCGCCCGGGACCACAGTTCAGATCGGTGCGCTTCGCGCCGGCGTGCCGCTGCTTTCGTCGGTCACCCTGACCCAGCGTCCTGCGCTGGCGCAGTCACCTTGATCACGCTGTGGGACGGATCCGCGCCATCATCAGCACATCGCAATACTGACCATCCCTGAATGCGTAGGCGCGCGCCCTGCCTTCTTCAACAAATCCCAGCTTTCGGTACAGCGCGATTCCGGCCGGGTTGTCCACATAGACCGTGATCTCGACCCTGCTGACCTGCAGCCACTGATCACAAAGCTCAAGCGCAGCGCTCAGCAGCCGGGTTCCAACCCCATCACGCCGCGCCCTCGCCGCCACGCCCATGCCTAACTCGGCGCAGTGTCGGCGGCGCGGCCGCTGATTGACGATCAGGCTCAGCTGGCCCACGACTTCGCCGGCAGATTCAGCGACCAGCGAGTAAACGCCAGGCGCGGGCTGCTGCAGGCGCTGCTCCCAAAGTGCCGCAGGCGGATACGGCAACTGCAGCGTGTTGCGATAGCCTTCGGTCTCCGCGTAGATCGCATGGACCGCAGCGGCATCGTCCGGGCCGGCGTGACGGATGTTGATCTCGGACATGGTGATTGGCACCAAAAGTTGGGGCGGAAGCATTCGCCACACCCGCGATTGACGAGAAGTCGCCCCGCGCGCGACCCTGGGGAGAGTGAGCGGTCGCGCGCAGGACTGGGGAACGGTATCAGGCAGCGGCGCGCTGCCGCGCCGAACCGGCGAGCACAGCCAACACCGCGGCGGTCGCCTGGGTGGTGCTGACCCCCTTGCTGCCAAACACATCGGGGGTGCCGACACCGGCGCTGAGGCACTGATCGATCGCCCACTCCACCGCGTCGGCTTCCTCGCTCAGGCCCAACCCATGACGCAGCAGCATCGCCACGCTGGCGATGGTGCCGTAGGGATTGGCCTTGCCGCTGCCGGCGATGTCCGGCGCCGAGCCGTGGATGGGCTCATACAGGCCACCGCGCTCGCCACCCACCGAGGCCGAGGGCAGCAGCCCAATGGAGCCGGCCAGCACCGCCGCCTCATCGGTCAGAATGTCGCCGAACAGGTTCTCGGTCAGGATCACGTCAAAACGACTGGGCTGGGTCAGCAGGTGCATTGCCATCGAATCCACCAGCTGGTGCTCGACCGTAATATCGGCATGGCGATCGGCCACCCGCTGGGCCACCGTACCGCGCCACAGCCGCGAGGTTTCCAGCACATTGGCCTTGTCCACCTGGGTGATCTTGCCGCTGCGCTGACGTGCGATCCGCGCGGCCACGTCAGTGACCCGCTCAATCTCGTGCTGGCTGTAGCGGCACTCGTCGAAAGCGCCTTCGTCATCCCGGCCCTTGCGCCCGAAATAGCTGCCGCCGGTCAACTCACGAACGAACATCAGATCGACCCCGACCAGCCGGTCGGCCTTCAGCGGGGCTGCCTCGATCATCTGCGGATGCGGCTTGACCGGGCGTAGATTGGCGAACACGCCCAGCGCCGCGCGCAGCCGCAGCAGGCCCTGCTCCGGCCGCACTTTCGCGTTCGGATCAGACCACTTCGGGCCGCCGACCGCGCCCAGCAGCACCGCGTCGGCGGCACGGCAGGCGGCTTCGGTTCCAGACGGCAGAGGATCACCGAAGGCATCGATTGCAGCGCCACCGATGGCATGTTCGGTCAGGGTAAAGCAGTGTCCGAACTGTTCAGCCACCGACTCCAGTACCTGGCGACCTGCTGCGGCCACCTCCGGCCCAATGCCGTCGCCGGGCAAGATCACGATTACGGCGTCCATGCACGCTCTCCTTCAAAGTTGGCAATTGCCGGCAACCGCGCCAGCAGAAAATCGAAATCGTCCGATCCCTCCATCAGACAGCGACGCAGAAAGGGCTCCAGTTCAAACAGCGCCACGGTGCCGTCGTCGAGCACGATGCGCTGCTGGACCAGATCGATTTCCACCGCTCGCCCGGCCCGTTCCACCAGCCGTTGATGCAGCGCTTCATCCACTGGCAGCGCCAGCAGACCGTTCTTCAGCGCGTTGTTTCTGAAGATATCGGCGATGCTGGGCGCCAGCACCGCGCGAATCCCGGCATCCAGCAGTGCCCAGGGCGCGTGCTCGCGCGAGGAGCCGCAGCCGAAGTTGGCCCCGGCCACCAGAATCGCCGCGCCGGCGCTATCGCTTTGATTCAAGACAAACTCGGGGTTGGGGCTGCCATCGCGCTGGTAGCGCCAGTCGGCAAAGCAGTGTTGCCCCAGACCTTCGCGCTGAGTGGTGGTCAGGAAACGCGCCGGAATGATCTGGTCGGTGTCAATGTCCGACTGGTCGATCACCACGGTACGCGATACCAGACGAGTCATCGGCGTTCTCATGCCGCCACCTCCTGCAGGAACTCGCGCGGATCGGCGATCCGCCCGGCGATTGCACAGGCGGCGGCGGTTAGCGGGCTGGCCAGCACGGTGCGTGATCCGGGTCCCTGGCGGCCTTCGAAGTTGCGGTTGCTGGTGCTGACCGCCAGCTCGCCGGGGGCCACCAGATCGCCGTTCATCGCGATGCACATGGAGCAGCCGGGTTCGCGCCACTGCGCGCCGGCCTCAATGAAGATCCGGTCCAGTCCCTCGGCCTCGGCGTCGCGCTTGACCTGCCCGGAACCGGGCACCACCAGCATGCGCACCCCCGAATGGACCCGGCGCCCGCGCAGCAAACTCGCTGCCTGGCGCAGGTCAGACAGCCGTCCGTTGGTGCAGCTGCCCACAAAGACCACCTGCACCGGCCGACCCAGCGCCGCATCACCAGCGGCAAACCCCATGTAGCGCAGCCCGCGACGCTGATCCGCATCCGGTGTCGCCGGCACCTGGCCGTCCACCGCGATCACCTGCCCCGGATGCACGCCCCAGCTGACTGTCGGGGCGATCGCGCGAGCATCAATCACTACGTGGCGATCAAAGCGAGCCTGCGGATCACTCACCAGCTGCTTCCACTGCGCCTGTGCCTGATCCCACTCGGCGCCGCTGGGCGCATAGCGCCGTCCCTGCAGGTAGTCGAAGGTGGTCTGATCCGGCGCCACCAGCCCACAGCGCGCGCCGGCCTCGATCGACATATTGCACAGCGTCATCCGCTGCTCCATCGACATCGCCCGTACCGTGCTGCCGCAGAACTCGATCGCATGACCGCGTCCGCCGCCCACGCCGATCTGACCGATCACGTGCAGCACCACATCCTTGGCGTCCACACCCGGCGCCAGCGGTCCGTTGATTTCGATCGCCATGGTCTTCGGCTTGCGCTGCATCAGGCACTGGGTGGCCAGTACATGGCCCACCTCGGTGGTGCCGATGCCAAAGGCGATCGCGCCGAAGGCGCCGTGGGTGCTGGTGTGCGAGTCACCGCAAACGATGGTCATCCCCGGCCGGGTCAGCCCCAGCTCCGGCCCCATCACATGCACGATGCCGCGCCTGGAAGAATCCCAGTCCTCCAGCGCAATACCCCAGGTCTTGCAGTTGGTGCGCAGGGTTTCGACCTGATGCTCGGCATCGGCAGTGACCCAATCGCGACGCCCATCTTCAGCGACCGGGGTGGTCGGGGTCGAGTGATCGATGGTGCCGTAGGTGCGATCGGGTCGCCGTACGCTCAGGCCCCGCCGGCTCAGTTCGGCGAAGGCCTGCGGACTGGTGACCTCGTGAATCAGATGCAGATCCACGTAGATCAGCGCGGGACGATCACTGGCTTCGGGCTCCACCTCGTGCA
>JAGRJL010000437.1 GCA_020442775.1 Lysobacterales bacterium
CCGCACCTTCATCATGCCGGGCCAGTCCGAACGCGCCAAGTCGGTGCGCCGCAAGCTCAACGCCATCGACATGGAATTCGCCGGCAAGGTGGTGTTGCTGGTCGACGACTCGATCGTCCGCGGCACTACGTCCCGGCAGATCATCCAGATGGCGCGCGATGCCGGCGCACGCAAGGTGTATTTCGCTTCAGCCGCGCCACCGGTGCGCTTCCCCAACGTCTACGGCATCGACATGCCGATCGCCAGCGAGCTGGTGGCCTACGGTCGCACCGGCAGCGAGATCGAACAGCTGTTGGGCGCCGACTGGCTGGTCTATCAGGATCTGTCCGATCTGGAAGGCGCGGTCCGGGATCTCAACCGCGAACTGGAGGCCTTCGATACCTCCTGTTTCTCGGGCGAATACGTGACCGGTCTGGCTGGAGACTATCTGGAGCAGCTGGAACTGCTGCGCTCGGATGATGCCAAGTCGCGGCGCCGGCAAAAACACGCCGCTTGAGCCAGTCCGCAGTCCATCTCACCTCGGATAGTCCGCAACGACCGGTCTGCGCGCAGACCGACGCGCTCATCGACGGTCTCCGGCAGGGACGCGCGGCCGATGTGCATCAGGCGGCCCTCGCGGTGCTGGAGTGCGCAGATCCGGATCGGAAGCTGGTGCTGACCGCGCAACTTCTGGCCGCGGTGATTCAGGGCGAATGGCGTGTGGATATGCAGAGCTCGGTCAGCCCTGGTCCTGAACTGCCCGGCAGACCAGCAAAGCCCTTGTTGGTGCCACCGCGCCAGCTCAAGCAGCGCAAGCTCGGCAGCGTGCCGGGGCGCGCGGCCCTGCTCCATGCGGTCGCCCATATCGAGTTCAACGCCATCAACCTGGCGCTCGACGCGGTCCAGCGCTTTCGCGGCCTGCCGATGGCCTACTACGCCGACTGGCTCAGCGTAGCTGCCGATGAAGCGCGGCACTTCGCGATGATTCGGGATCGCCTGGGCGAACTCGGCTACGCCTACGGAGATTTCCCTGCCCACGACGGCCTCTGGCGCACCGCGCAGGCCACCGCCGATCATCCGCGCTCGCGGATGGCGCTGGTCCCTCGACTGCTGGAAGCGCGCGGGTTGGACGTCACCCCGGCGATGATCGAACGTCTGCGCGCGGTCGACGATCAGCGCAGCGCGGACTGCCTGCAGATCATCCTTGATGAGGAGATCCGCCACGTGGCGCTGGGCAGCTACTGGTTTGGTTACCTGTGTGCCCAGGAGGACCGCGATCCAACCCGGGAATTCATGCGCTTGCTCCAGTCGCGCGCGCCCGGCGTACTGCGCCTGCCGTTCAACGAGGCTGCACGCAGACTGGCCGGTTTCAGTGACGCAGAGCTTCGGGCATTGACCAGCCTGGCGAGTGCGGAAGCGAATCCGTGAGTGCTCGGCGCTCAGATCAGTCAGCTTTGTGCCTCTTTGTAACCGGGCTGGGGCCTACGTGAGAATGGACAAACCGGTGACAGCCCGAAAGCACCACATTGGCGGCGACTGAGAATTCGCTCAAAAGTTCCGCAAATCAGGCCACTACAGGCTTTCTAGCAGGCAATGACTATGTTACCTTTCACCGAGTTTCCGCGCGCGGTTGTGCGACTGTGGGTAGAAACAGATTCGGGCGCAGTCTGACTAGACATCACCGACGAGGTTATAACCTAATGAATAGTAAGAAAGTTTTGCTGGGAGCCGCGGTAAGTGCGGTATTGCTTTTCGCCGCGCCAATGGCTTCCGCCTGCGCTTTGAGTGCTTGGACTGCCACCAACGGTACGATCATTGCCGGTCAGCCGAATGACGCTACCCCGGTCTCGCGCCTGTCCGGCCTGTGTGCGGCGCGGGCCGCTGCGATCGGCGATTTCGTGACCGACGCCTCGCCCACGGGTGAAACCACCTACCAAGCGCGCTTCTACTACTACACTGGCAATGTGACCGGTGCTCGGAACGTCTTCGAAGGTCGCAGTGCCGCCGGCGCCTCGAACCTGCCGATCCGCGTTCAGCACAACGGCACCAGCCTGATCTTCAATACCAACGGTAGCGCGACCACCGCTACTGCACCCGTTTCCGCCAATCGCTGGTACGCCGTCGAACTGGCTTGGGCCGCAGGGGCAGGGACCGGCAGTCTGGCCATCACGGTGACTGATGCCGGTACCGACACGCCGTCCTTCACCCAGACCATCGGCAGCGTGAACAACGGCAGCGACACCATTGAGGAAGCGCGCCTGGGCTTTATTTCCGGTACTGGAACCGGTGCGGCTAACTTTGATGCCTTTGATTCGCGGCGCACCACCACCCCGGGTCGCCTTTGCCGTGGTGACGCGAACAACAGCGGCACTCGCACCGGTGCAGACGCCACCGCCGTGATCAATGAGTTCGTGAACGGCGTGCTCGCGACCGGTCAGCCGGATGCCAACGGGAATGGACAAGTAGTCGGTTCGGATGCGAGTTCCATCATCACCGCGTTTTTGAACACCGGTTCGGCGTGCCCGTAAGGCCAGTTGAGGAGAATATGATGAAAAAGTTGATTAGCGCTGCATTGATCGGATTCTTCGCTGCGGGCACTGTCGCCATGGCTGAAACCGACGATCAGGTTCTGCTGAGTTTGGGTAGCGCCAAGGCAAGTTCCGCTCTGAGTATCGACATCTCGTCGACCGGGCAAACCTCGGCCTTCAGTTTTGTGGTTCCTCTGCCGGCTGGCGTCAAGGCGGACACCTCTGCGTGTCTTTCCAAGTTGCCGAAGGATTTCAAGGGTGGCTGCAAGTTCGTTGACGGCGAAATTCGCGTCATTGCCTTCAGCGAGAAGTTGGGTGCCCTGCCCGCGGGTGTCAACCAGGTTGGCATTGTTCGTCTTTCCGGATTGAAGGACGCGAGCGGGCTGAAGGCGTACCAAGTTGAGCTGTCCAACAATCAGGGTCAGGCGATTTCGTCCAAATCCATGACGGTTCAGTAGTAGTTTCCTTAGAAAAGCAATAGCCTCGGAGTGATGATTATGTCTAAGACATGTACCAAGATTGCCGTTTTGGCAGGCGCGCTGCTCATGAGCAGCGCGCTCCAAGCGCAAACGCTGACAATCGGTACCGGTGTGGTAAACCAGGGCGCCGGTACGGTTGATATCCCCGTGAACTTTGACGCCACCGGAACGCCGGTTGGCTCCTACTCGGTGATCTTCACCTTTACCCGGCCGCCTGTGGTGGCTTCGGGTCTGGTGACCCGGGTCAATGGTCAGGCGACCTGCGGTGGTGCGGCTACCACCAACATGACCGCGACCACCCTCAATATCGCCGCGTTCGACGCGGGCGGTGGTGCACTGCCCAGCGCGCTGGCCTGCACCTTCACCTTCCCGCTGGACACCATGGCGGCCGTCGGTAACAACCCGTTCACGATCACCTTCTCGGAGTTCGGTGACGTCCCGGGTACCGGTACCGTTGCCGGCACCTTCGTCCCGGGTGGCATCAACATCCAGTCAGGTCCGGTCAACACTCCGCCGACCATCGCCTACAACCCGACCACCGGCAGCACCGTGACGCTGACCGGCGGCGCGGCCTCGATCGCTGCGACCCCGTCGGGTGGCATGGGTACCGGCGCTGCCGCGACCACCACCGTCAATGGCTGCACCATTGGTTCGGTCTCCGGCCCGGGCACTTTCGGTTCCGTGGCTGGCGTCAACCTGAGCTTCGTGGGTAACACCACCACCCCGCAGAACATCAACCTGTCCTGCACCCAGGGCGGTTCGGTGACCACCGGCACTCTGATGTGTAATGAAACCGCTGGTGCTGGCTCTCCTGTGGCTCGCAGCTGGCCGCTGAGCTGCCCGGCTGGTGCCGTTGGCACGCCTCCGACCCTGACCTACGTGCCGAACTTCGGCAGCACCGTAGTCTTCACCGGTACCCCGGGAACCCTGCTGAACCAGTCCATCTCCGTGAGCGGCGCTGGCGGTAGCGGCTCTGGCGGCACCGCGACTGCTCGCGTTGACAACTGCAACATCTCGCCGGCTCTGAGCCCGCCGGTGTTCGCCTGTCAGCCGTCTGGTGGCAACGTGCTCGACTTCACCCCGGGTGGAGCCGATCCGGGCGATATCACCTGCTCCTGCGACTCGCCGTCGACCGGACAAGTGACCGCCAGCCTGACCTGTGAAGAGACCCGTCCTCTGGTTGGTGGCACCCCGGTGGTGCGCAGCTGGAACCTGCAGTGCCCGGGCGTCCCCGGCAGCTGCGGTACGCTGACCTTCAGCCCGAACCCGGGTCTGATCCAGTTCGCTGGTGGCATGGCCGCAATCGGTATCAACCACACCGGCGGCACCATGGGTAACGACACCACCTTCAACAACTGCGCCATCACCGGTGCGAATGCGAGCAACTTCACGATCTCCAATGCCCCGATCAACTTCAGCTTCACCGGTGGATCGGCCGGCGCTGGTCAGATCAGCCTGGCGTGCAGCAACAGCACCGCTGCCCCGGTTCAGGCCACCCTGTCCTGCAGCCAGGTCTGTGACGTGAACAACACGCCGCGCACCTGGACCCTGGAATGCCCGGCCGGTGGCACCCCGCCCCCGACTGCCGAAGTCGTTCCGGTTCCGAGCAGCAGCGATTTCTCGCGCATCCTGCTCGCTGCAATGCTGGTCCTGATCGGCATGGCCGCGGTCACCATCCGCAGCCGCAACTAATCTCAAGCGACACTGAGATGAGAGAGGGCGCCTTCGGGCGCCCTTTCTTTTTGTGCGAATGACGCCCAAACTCACCTACCGCAAGGGTTTGGCAACATTCCTTCCTGAACGTCGACGAGTTCCTTGCGCCCGCGCTTCGCTACCTCGACGCTGCACCCCCACGCAAAGTCAGATTGGTCCACCGTGCAATGCGGTTACGTGGCCTGACCCGGGCATGAGTCGCAGCCGGGAGCACTACTCCCGTATCAACAAGAAAGATGCGATTCGATCGCGACGTATCTCGCGAGAGGACGGCCCTCAACAAGGACCCATGCATTCCCTAAGCGAAAGGAGGACAGCACCACTCTGGCGATGACGAGCAACACCGCATCACGGAATGGGCTCACTGCGCGGCGAGTTCAAGGAACCTGCGGTTCACCACACTAGACCCTGCTACGGGCAGCTCATCTCCCTTCGACCGCCGCCAGTGCCGCGAGTTGAAGACCTGGTCGGGCAGCCCGGTGGCAACTTGCACGGATCCTGAAAGCACCACACTTGAGCCCGTGACATCGATGCCTCGCCAAGCCATCATTCACCGAGCCGCGCGCGGCCGACCCCACATCTACAGATCACTGCCAAGAATATGGTTTCATCGCTCAAGGACGCATTGCTCGGAGTTGGCTTCAAGGCCCCTGAACCCAAGGCCAAGCCGGTTCACAAGGGACCCAAGCCCCCTCATCACAAGTCCAAGTCTCCATCCAACAAGCCCAAGAAGCCCGCGAAGGCCCCAAAGCCCAGCGCAAAGGACCTAATGGAGGATGAGAATCTGTCCCTGGCGGCCGCCTACAAGGCGCGAAGCTCCCAGGAGCAGCGCGAGCGGGATCTGGCAAAGCGCAAGAAGGAACAGGAAGCGGCAGCCAAGCGAGCGAGGCTCGAAAAGGTCAGGGCCCTGATTGAAGGCAAGGCACTCAATGTCGCCGACGCTGAGGAATCCCGCTACTTCGAGTACGCGCGAAAGATTCGCCGTATCTACGTCACCGCCGAACAGCAGCAGGGCCTGAACGCAGGGCGCCTCGGGGTTGTTCAACTCAAAGGTTCCTACACGCTGGTAGTGGCCGAAATCGCCAGGGAGGTGCAGGCGGTTGCACCAGAACTGGTGGCACTACTGCAGGCGCCCGAGCCAGAGTCAGACACCGGTGCCGGTCCAGCGGCGGAGTAGCAGCAAACTTGCGCGCAACCAAGGCCACCATCGACCTCGCTGCCCTGCGTCACAACTTTGCCTGTGCACGTCGATTTGCCGGTGGTTCCAGGGTGATGGCCGTGGTCAAGGCGAACGCCTATGGACACGGTCTGGAGCGCGTGGGCGTGGCTTTGGCCGACGCAGATGCCTTCGGGGTCGCCACGCTCAGCGATGCCCATCGCTTGCGCAGCGCGGGCCTCAGTCAGCGAATCGTGCTCCTTTCGGGCTTCGATGAACCCGGCGATCTCCAGGAACTGCGGGCCCTGCAGGTCGAGACGGTAGTTCACCACCAGTGTCAGATCGACCTGCTCGAACGCA
>JAGRJL010000438.1 GCA_020442775.1 Lysobacterales bacterium
GCGTTGCGGCCGGCCATCGACAGGGTTTCCAGCACCGCACCGAAGACCAGCACGAAGACCACGAAGGCAGCCAGCACCTCGAGCAGGGTAAAACCACCCTGGCGACCGCGCGTTTGCCTGCTCATGCCCTGCCCGTCCACGGCCTAGCGTCGCCGCTGCTCATCGAGGCCGTCGTCGAGCTCGATCTCGCCGGTCAGCCAGGACACCTTGACCTGCCACTGGCGGCTGTCGGTCATCAAACTGAGCGAGCCGCCGGTGGATCCGCCATCGGGAAAGAAGCGGATCCGTCCGACCTTGGAACTGCTGACTTCGGTGCTGGCGGTCACCAGCTTGAGCTCGATCTGCTCCGGCAACTGCACCGGTTCACGCCCCGGCACGGTGACCGTGTGCGCGTCCAGATCTACTTCCAGCGCCTGCTCCTGGCGTCCGACGATGGCCTGACTGCGGGTCATCCGCAGCGCACTCATCACTTCGCGGGCCGCGCCGGAGATTTTCTGCTTCTCCAATCGGCCGGCGATCGAAAAGGCGAAAACCCCCATCACCCCGGCGATGATGACCAGCACGGCCATGATCTCGATCAGGGTAAAGCCGCGACTGGCGCGTCGATGAGGGTTCGGGTTCAAGGTCAGGACATCCAGTTACCGATGTCGGCGTCACGGCCATCGCCGCCGGACTTGCGATCGGCGCCGTAGGACATGATGTCGTAGGGGCCGTGCTCGCCCGGGGACTTGAACTGGAAGGGCTGATCCCAGGGGTCCTTGAGCTCGGAATCCTTGATGTAGGGACCGTCCCAGCCGTTGGTGCCGTTGGAGCCGCTCAACAACTCATCGAGCTTGCTCGGCAGATTACCGGTGTCGATGTAGTAGGTGTCCACCGCCATCGCGATTTTCTTCACCTGGATCTTGGCCTGACTGACCTTGGCCTTTTCGTTCTGGCCGAAGATGTTGGTGGCGATCAGCGCACCGATGCCGGCGATCAGGGCCAGCACCAGCAGCACTTCGATCAGGCTGAAGCCCGCCTGCTGCGGTAGTCGTCGACGTTGGTAGTTACCCGCGATAGCCATCTTGCTTTACCTCGATTTGTGCGTGTCAGGTGGTAGTGAGTCCGGCCCGGATACTGCCCGAGCAAGGATGAATAGCCTTTATATGATCCGCCGAAAGCACGCCAGCGGCCCGGCGAGGCCGATCAGTTTAATGCCACAGGCTCCATCGTGCCTGCGCTCCTGGGTTTAACTGACCGTGACTGGTCCGACAGGTTCCTGCGCAAGCACTTTGCGTCAAGCACGCCTTCGTCGATCTCCCGTCCGCGAACCGCACCACGGCGCACCTGCGAAGCCCTCGCGACGAACGTTCATGAAATATGCGGGCTAGGGCTTTGGCGGCCGGCGATCACACGGGGGATCGCCTGCAATCAACAGACTGTAGGGACCGCCATCAGGGGATCGGAGCTGATAGATCCATGGCGACCCCCAGGGATCGATCAGATCCGCGGCCTGCAAGTAGGGTCCATCCCAGCCTGGCTGGGTGGATTCACTGACGCTGAGCGCCCCCAGCGTCTGGGGCATGACGCCGGTGTCGACATAAAAGCTGTCGATGGCGTACAGAACCTGGCGAAAGCGCACGCCGCACTGATGCGCCTCGGCCTTAGCGGATGCGCGTTCATGACCGGTCATCACCAGCATCGAAAGTGCGCCGGTCAGGACCAGCGCAGCCAGCATGCGAAGCGCTCGCGATTGGGCATTGCGCAACAGCGCCTGGACCTCAACCAAACAGCTCGTTCATCGACATGATCGCCATCACCATCGACAGCACGATCATCGAGATGAAGCCGGCCAGGATGATCGTCACCACCGGCACGAAGGCCGCCATCAGCCGATCGATCGCGGTGCGCACTTCCTTGTCATAGGTGTCGGCGACCTTGAGCAGCATGTTGTCCAGCTGACCGGTTTCCTCACCGACGCTGATCATCTGCAGCGCCAGTCGCGGAAACTGCTTCTCGTCGGACAACGCGTGGGCCAGACTGCCGCCGGTCTTGACCTCCTTGCTGGCCTCGTCGACGCCCTTGGACAGCACCGTGTTGGTGAGCACATTGCGCGCAATCGACAGGCTGGCCAGCAGCGGCACGCCGTTCTTGAGCAAGGTGCCGGTGGTTCGCGCCAGACGGGCGGTATCGACCTTGGCGATCAAGTCGCCGATGCCCTTGAGCTTGAGCAATCGTTCGTCCCAGCGTAACCGCGAAACCGGATGGGCGAACTGGTTGCGCATGTAGTAGGCCGCGCCGACTGCGCCCAGCAGCATGACCCACCAGCCATAGCGCACTGCGTTGGCCATCCCCAGCACGATCTGGGTGAGCAGCGGCAGCTCGCCGCCCAGCTCCTCGAAGATCGGCGTAAATCGCGGAATCACGAACAACAGCAGGAAGACCAACGCAAACCCGGCCAGCACCAGCAGGATGATCGGATAGATCATCGCCGAGACGATCGAGGACTTGAGCTCCTTGGAGCGCTCCATGTACTCGGCCAGGCGGGCCAGGGTCTGATCCAGAGTGCCGCCCAGTTCGCCCGCGCGCACCATGTTGATGTAGAGCCGGGAGAACACGCCGTGCTGCCGGTCCAGCGCTTCGGACAGCGAGGTGCCGCCGCGGACCTCGTCACGGATCCGCTGCACCATCCGGCGGAAGCGCTCCTTCTCGCCCAGCTCCATCTGCACCTGCAGCGAGCGATCCAGCGGCAGACCGGCGCCCAGCAGCGTCGCCAGCTGCTGGGTGAACTGCCCGACCTCGAGCTGGGAAACCCCGGTGGGACGAAACAGACTGCCCAGCCCGACCCCGCCGGCACCCTCGGCCGCCACCGCCTCCAGCGGCAGATTGCCCTGATCCTGCAGCCGGGCAATCACGTCGTCGATGCTCTCGGCATCCATCTGTCCCTGCAGGACTTCGCCGGAGGGGGCGACAGCTTTGTAGCGGAAGGAGGCCATTAGCTGGAGGGCCCAGGGATCAGGGCCCAGGGCCCAGCGGTTTCACGTGATGTCAGTGCGATTCTCATTGCCATCGTTTTTCGGCTATCGGTAATCCAAATCAGGAGAGTCCAGCCTTATGCAGGCTGGGCCCTGGGCCCTCATCCCTGGGCCCTCGGCTATCAAGTCTCCTGCGTCACCCGCAGCACTTCTTCAATCGTGGTGATTCCCTGCAGCGACTTCACCAGGCCGTCTTCATACATGGTGAGCATGCCCTCCTTGCGCGCCTGATCCTCGATCTTGCTGGTGTCGGCGTGCTGCATCACCAGGCGCCGGATCGGCTCTGAGGTGACCAGAAATTCCATGATGGTGGAGCGACCCATGTAGCCGGTCAGGGTGCGTTCGGAAGGCTTGGGGCGGTACAGCTCGACCGGGTCGGCGTCGGTGAAGCGGCGCAGCTGGTGCTCTTTCACCAGTTCCGGTAGCGCAACATACTTCTCATTCACCTCTGGATCCAGCCGCCGGACCAGACGCTGGGCGAGCACCCCGTTGATGGTGGAACACAGCAGATAGTCGTCCACCCCCATGTCGAGCATACGGGTGATCGCGCCGGCGGCGTTGTTGGTGTGCAGCGTGGACAGCACCAGGTGACCGGTGAGCGCCGACTGGATCGCGATCTTGGCGGTTTCCAGGTCGCGCATTTCCCCGATCATGATCACGTCCGGATCCTGACGCACGATCGAGCGCAGCGCGCCGGCAAAATCCAGCCCGATCTGCGGTTTGACCTGGATCTGGTTGACCCCTTCGATCTGGTATTCCACCGGATCTTCGACGGTGATGATCTTGACCGCCGGGGTGTTGAGCTT
>JAGRJL010000439.1 GCA_020442775.1 Lysobacterales bacterium
ACCACCACCACCGACCCCACCTTGGGCAGGACCTCGTTGATCGCTTCCAGATACATGCGAGTTCTGGTCACATCCGGCGAGGCCTTGTATTCGGCCAGGATCGAGCGGAAGCGCGCGGTTTCACCGAGCGCCTGGTTGACCCGCTCGGTGGCATAGCCTTCGGACTGCGAAATCACCCGGTTGGCGTTGCCGCGAGCCCGCGGAATTTCCTGATTGGCTCGCTTGGTGGCCTCGTTGATCATCCGCTCGCGCTCCTGGCGTGCCTCGTTGACCTCATTGAAGGCCGGCTGTACCGCCTGCGGCGGCACCACGTCCTGCAGTTCGACCGTCACCACCTGGATCCCGGTCTCATACAGATCCATTGCCTTCTGGGTTTCGTCGCGCACGGTGTTGGAAATCTCCACTCGCGCGGTGGTCAGCACTTCGCTGCCCAGGCGGTTGCCAACGGCGCGGCGCATCACCGATTCGGAGATGTCGCGCAGGGTCCCGGTGGGCTCGCGCATCGAATACAGGAACTTCATCGGATCGGCGATGCGGTATTGAACTACCCACTCCACGTCGATGATGTTCAGATCACCCGAGAGCATCAGCGACTCATCGGGAAAATCCTGTGCCGAGTACTGGGTGCGCTCGCCGATGCTGGACGTTCTGAAGCCGAACTCCTGCTTGAGCACCCGCTCGGTCGCGACAAACTGGGTCTTGTCGATCCCGAAGGGGATCTTGAAGTGCAAGCCCGGGTCGGCAATCTTGATCACCTTGCCGAAGCGCTTGACCACCGCCCGCTCTTCCGGCTGCACGGTGTACCAACTGCTCATCAGGCCCCAGATCAATAACACCAGTATCGCGATGGCGATCGGTATTGCTGGCGGAAGTTTGGGCCCCTGCGGTCCGCGCTTGCGTGGACCGCGGCCACCGCCATTGCCGTTCATGCGCGAAAGCATCTCGGTCACGGGATTGTCGGATTGCTGAATATTGGCCACCGTTTCTCCTTGCTTTAAGGTAAATCAAAGCTTTCAGGGGATTCCTGGGCGGTGAGCATACCCGGTCATGCGTGGCGCTGCCGGTTGCCTCCCCGTTCCGGGCCGCATCGGCAATTGTCCAATCACAAGGGGAAAGCAATGCAGTTGGGCGCGTTCTCAATCAGTCTGGCGGTGAAAGACCTGCAGGCCTCCCGGGCCTTTTACGAAAAGTTTGGCTTCACTCAATTTGGCGGTGATGAGAAGTACAACTATCTGATCATGAAGAATGGCGATCATCTGATCGGCCTGTTCCAGGGCATGTTCGAAAAGAACCTGCTGACCTTCAATCCGGGCTGGGACAACGACGCGCAGCCGCTAGGCGAATTTACCGACGTCCGCGAGCTTCAGCGTCAGCTGAAGGCGCAGGGCGTGAGTTTCACCCAGGAGGCCGACGAAAACGGCAGCGGGCCGGCCAGCTTCGCCTGCGAGGACCCGGACGGCAATCCCATACTGGTGGATCAGCACCGCTAGCGAATGGGTAACCTGCGGGCCCCAGGCATGCTGGATGCAATGGTGCTCCGGCCTCAGGCCGGGCGCACCCATTTGGTCAGGCCTTGCAGGAACTGGCGCAGGATCTGGTCGCCGCAGGAGCGATAGTTTCGATGGTCGGGCTGTCTGAAAAAGGCTGACAATTCGGGTTTTGAGACCGCGAAACCGATGCCGTCGAAAATCCTCAGCAAATCCAGGTCCTTGAGCTCGAAGGCGACCCGCAGCTTCTTCATGATCAGGTTGTTGTTGATGCTGCTCGCAGGAGTACGGGCTGCGCCGCGCGGATCGGGTCCGCGACGCTTGACGATCAACCCATCGAGAAAGCTGCTGAGGTCCGCACCGCTGCAGGGCAGGAAGCCTTCATCCTCGTCCCGGCGCAGCATCGCGGTGACGGCCCTGGCATCGACCGGAGTTTCCGGGTCA
Source organism: Lysobacterales bacterium (assembly GCA_020442775.1). Taxonomy (GTDB): domain Bacteria; phylum Pseudomonadota; class Gammaproteobacteria; order Xanthomonadales; family SZUA-5; genus SZUA-5. The sequence continues at coordinate 1,932 of JAGRJL010000439.1, forward strand.
GCCAAACGAAAAATTTCGACCATCTGCTGGTCATTCAGATCGAGCGTGTAGCGCAGGCTGCGCAGCACATGGTTGTTGATCGTATTCATCTTGCGATTCCCTGACAGAGTTCAATCAACCTCGAACTCGTGAATTCAACCACATCTGAAGGCTGAATCCGTGCTGTCTCGCTCGATGCGACCGGTCCGGCGTCTGCACTTCAGGACGCGGATTGCTCGTCCTCATGATTTTCCCTGTCCGCAACCATTTCCAGGGCGGTGGGCGTGGTCCTCAGCATCGGCACGAAATGGCTGGCGAGCGCCACTTCCCCGCTGCGGCGCCGAATCCGGATTCCAACAAAGATCGCCAGTCCGCCCTGGGTGATCGCAAACAGCGCAAATAGCGCGGCTGCGCCGAAGTAGTGCATGGCGATGCCGGCGATAGCGGGCCCGATCGCCGCCCCGATTCCGTACAGCAGCAGGAAGCGACTGATTCCGGAAAGCCCCTCCTGAGGCTGCAGCCGGTCCATCAGGTGAGCGACGCTGATTGGATAAATGGAGAATGCCAAAGCGCCGTAGGCGAACACGATCAGCAGGCGCAAACTCGGCGAGCTTGCCGACAGCGCCATGGCGATGGCGACCACTGCGCTGGCGCCGCTGACCAGGGCCAGCACCAGGCGTCGATCGCTGCGGTCCGACCAGCGACCCAAGGGCCACTGCATGACTGCCCCGCCGATGATGGAAACGCTGATGAAGCCGGCGATGGCAGCCGAGTCCATCCCGATCTGCGCAGCAAACAGCGGCACCATCGGCCAATAGGCCCCCATGGCCAGGCCGTTCAGTACGGCGGCCGCTGCCGCACTGGGAGCCTGTTGCCACAAGCGCCGAAGTGGATATCCCACGACGTCGGCGATGCTGGGCTGGGTCAGTCGGGTCCAGGTCACCGGCACCAGGGCGACGCAGAGCAGGATCGCGACAAATATGAACAGTTCCGCAGACTGCACCGGCGCGACCCTGAGTAACTGCTGGCCCGCCGCCAGCGCGCTCAAGTTGATCACGATGTAGGTCGCGAAAATCTGCCCGCGCTGGTGCGCGGGTGCCTGCGCGTTCAGCCAGCTCTCGATGGTGGTATAGAGCCCGACCAGCGCCATCCCGCTGATGACCCGGAGCAACATCCAGGCCTGCGGGTAGATCCAGAGGGCCTGGAGCAGGACGCTGCAGGTTGCCAAGGCCGCACACATCGCAAAGGCGCGAACATGACCGATACGGGCTATCAGTCGGGGCGCAAGATAGGTGCCGATGAAAAAGCCGACGAAATAGGCCGAACCGATCAGCCCCAGAGTGGTCTCGCCGAATCCCTGCAGATTGCCGCGGACGGCCAGGAGCGTGGTCAGCAGGCCGGCGCCGCCAACCAGCAACGCAACCGCCACAAAGAGCGCCCACAGCGGCAGCAGGATGGCGATCATGGACGACGGCAGCCATTCATGGCCTGCAGACACTAGCATCTAAGGCCGTTGCTTGCTGGCAGCGGTCAGGCAAAGCAATAGTCTTCGGAATTCAGTCGGCGAAGCAGCCTTCGATAGGCCAGGCAGGTGCCGGTCCACAACGCAATATTCTGACCTTGATCGTCGAGGTACCAGCTGCGGCAGCCGCCATTCCACGCGCTTGCGGCGAACTGACGGTCGACTCGCTGCAGGTAGGCACGTTGTGCCCTTTCCGTGGCCTCCACGGTCACCGCCCGGCGCGCCAGGCGCAGCTGATGCAGGCGCAGTATGTGCTCGACCTGGGATTCAATCATGTACAGCACCGAGTTGTGGCCCAGCGCCGTGTTGGGCCCCAGCAGCAGATGCAGATTGGGGAAGCCGTGCGGACTGACTCCGAGGTGGGCCTGTGGCCTGGTGCGCCAGGCTTGATCCAGTCTGATTCCGTCGCGACCCCTGATCTGGATCTCTGAGAGCAGATCGAGCGGCTTGAACCCGGTGCCATAAACCAGCACATCCGCCGACACAACGCTGCCGTCAATCAAACGAATGGCGTCGGATTCGATCTGCGCGATCGGCGTCGTGCACAGCGCGACGTTGGGTTGCTGTAGCGCGGGGTAGTAGTCATCCGAGACCAGCACCCGCTTGCAGCCGATCGGGTAATCGGGCGTCAGCATCGTGCGCAACTGCGGAGATTTCACCTGACGGCGCAGATGCCAGCGCGCCAGCGCCCTGCCCCAGATCCCGGTGCGACGATGCAGCAACGCGCTCGAAAGCAATTCCAATTGGGTGAAGATCGCGCCCCGAAAGCTCTTGCGCAGCCAGGGCGCGCGGGCAAAGGTCTGTTGCAGCTGTCGCGGCAGGGCGAAGTCATTGCGCGGGATGACCCACGCTGGCGTGCGCTGGAAAACGGTGAGCTGCGCGGCCCTTCTGGCCAGTTCGGGCACGAACTGCACCGCGCTGGCGCCGGTGCCAATTACCGCGACCTTCTTGCCCCGAAGTTCGACCTCATGACGCCAGCATGCCGAGTGAAAATTGGGCCCGGTGAATCGCTCGGCGCCCTTGATTTCCGGGATCGACGGGATGTGCAGGCCGCCCAGACCCAGCACCAGCGTTCGAGCTTGCACCGGCTCGCGGCCTTCAAAACATAGCCGCCAGCATTGGCGAGCGGCTTGCCATTCCGCCATCAGCAAACGATGGTTGAAGCGAATCCGATCGGCTTCCTTGAGCGGCGCGGCGATCTCGATCAGATGCTGCTGAATCTCGGCCTGCCGCGGATACAGTCGGGACCAGTGGGGATTGGCCGCGCCGGCCAGTGAATATAGATGCGAGGGGACGTCACAAGCCGCACCGGGATAGTGATTCTCGCGCCAGGTGCCGCCTACCTCGGCGGCCTTTTCGAACACCATCCAGCGCTGATGCTCTAGTGCCGACAGGGCCCGTGCCATGGCGATGCCGGAAAATCCGGCACCGACGATGGCAAATTCAAGCATGCTCGGGCTGCCATCCCGTGCTGGCGTCCTTGCGCGTGGCGATCAGCTTGCACAGAGAAAGCGGTAGCTCGGCATAGAGGTGCGGAAACAGCTCGTCTTCGCGCGATCGCTCCCACTTCAGCTGACTGCCCAGTCGCTGCGCCTGCACCGTGACCAGAACCAGATCGCTCTGATCGGCGAAATGCTTGTCCAGCGTGGTTTCGACCTGGCTTGCCAGAGACAGATGGATGTAGCCGTCCCGCTGGTCATCGGCAGAGCCGATGGTGTTGCCCTGCGCCTTCAGCACTTCCCATTCATTGAGCGTGAATACTTTGTAGATCGAGTTCTCATCCAACGCATTTAGTCCATGCAGGCTACTGATCTTGTGTGATTTTTTTTCCGTCATGATGCCTCGTGTGATTGTTGCCAGGGAATCGATTGCGATCGGGATCGCTACTCACGCGCCCTTCTCGCCGAATCGGTACTCTACGGAAATGCTTCGTGCCCTGGCCAGCTTGTTCTTCTATGCGCGCTTCCTGCGCGAATTCAGCGCGCTCGGGTTTCGCCGCCGCCAACCCCACTGGAAGCCGCTTGCCGGGAACTACCGCGGCCAACGTTGGCTTGTCACCGGCGCGACCGGCGGAATCGGGCGTGCAATCGCGCTGGCGGCCAATCGTGGCGGCGCGACGGTCCTTGCGGCGGCGCGTGATCAGCGAAAGCTGGCGAAGCTGCGTGAGGACGCCACCTGCCCTGAGCAGTTGTTGCCAATTGCCGTGGATCTTTCGTCGATGACGGCGGTTGCGCAAATGCGGAATGCAGCGCAAATCGCCGAGCGACCGGTGGATGTGTTGATCAACAACGTTGGCGTGCTGCTCAATGACTTTGGTCAGACCGAAGAAGGTCTGGAGACCAGCTTTGCGACCAATATCCTGGGTCACTTCGTGCTGACCGAGGGTCTGCGCGATGCCGGGTTGCTTCAGTCCGACAGCGTGGTGATCAACATGAGCTCTGGCGGCATATACGGCACCCCGTTGCGCCGCGAGGCCATGGCCGCGAGTACGGCGCAGGGCTACGACGGAATGGCCGCCTATGCCACTCACAAGCGGGCCCAGGTCGCGCTGACCGGTTTGTGGAACCAGCGCTGGAATGGGTCACCACGCGTTTACGTGATGCATCCGGGCTGGGTGGACACCGCGGGCGTGCGCAGCTCGCTGCCGTGGTTCAGAGCGACCCTGAAGCATTTCCTGCGGGACGCCGAGCAAGGGGCGGACACGGCACTTTGGCTGGCCGAGGCGCGTCCGGAAATCGATGGCGGCATCTACCTCGACCGCTCGCTGCAGCCGGAGCACTGCTTTGCGTTCACCAGGCGCGGTGAATGCAGCGCCGAGGACCTTCATCAATACCTCGAGGCGCAGGCGGCGCGCTGTCTGAGCTGAAGCGCCGGGTAGCGCCCTGGCTGGTGGAAGCGTGCGATGAACGGGGCAACTTGAGCCAAACGTCCGCGAATCGTCAGGACAATGGACGCTGAACCCGCCATGATCATGCGCCATTTGAGCAAGCGCGGGTTTGCAGATGTCGTCCATGCGATTGGCGAGATGGGCCCTGATCGTCCTTTGCGGCACCACGGTCGCGCACGGCGGATCGTCCTTCCAGATCAATCAGGGCATTTCCGGCGCCTGGTACAACCCGGACACTTCCGGCCAGGGGGTGCTGTTCGATATCGAACCCGCCTCCGGCCTGCTGTTCGGCGCGATATTCACCTACGAGACCGCCACGCCGGACAAGCTGGGTGCGCCCGAGCATCGCTGGCTGACGGTCCAGGGCAGTTATCTGGGCAATCAGGCACAGGTGCCGATCTACCTGACCAGCGGCGGCGTGTTCGATCAGCCGGTGGCCACCGATACCGAACCGGTGGGTGTTGCCACGATCAGTTTCGACTCCTGTACCGCAGCCACGCTGAGTTATGCGCTGACTGATCCGCCGCTGACCGGCAGCATGCCGTTGACCAGGGTGATTCCGGGAACCGAGAACCTGTGCGCACAGATGCAGACCAGTCCGCAGCCCTTGCCTGCGCAGATCGGTCAGGAGCAGGCGACCGCCTTTATCGACGTGTCGGTGCTGCCGATGACCGACGACGACCTCACCCGGGTGTTGGCACACCAGATCGTGGTGGTCGAAGACGGCCTGATCACCCGAATGGGTGCGATCGGCAGCGTGGTGATTCCACCCGACACGGTCCAGATCGACGGCCGTGGCCTGTTCCTGGGACCGGGTCTGACCGAAATGCATCTGCATATCGACACCGGCGGCCGCATCGCCGCGCAGGATGCGGGATTGCTGCTGATCGCCAACGGGGTCACCAATGTGCTCAACATGGGGGACGGATTCGGTGTGGGCGTCCCAGCGCTGGGTAATCGCTTTGAATCCGGGGTGCATATTGGTCCCAGTCTGATCGCCGGCAACACCGCCTACGGCCAGGGCAGCGGCGCGCGCGTGGTCAACACGCCCGCGCAGGCCACCGCCTATGCCGAGCGCTTGTTCAACCAGGGCTATGAGTACATCAAGGAGTACTGGCACCTGACACCGGAAGTGCTCAGCCAGTTTGAACTGGAGAGCGAGCGTTTGGGGCTACCCATCGTCGGCCATATCCCGCTGACCCGACCGATGGCCGAGTCCCTGTCACGGGGACAGCGGATGGCGGCGCATATTCAGGAGCCCTATGCCAGCTACATGAACTACCGCACCAACATCAACCAGATCGCCCCGGCGGCGCAGATCTTCCTGCAGAACGGCACCTACATGACGCCGACCATGGCGGTATTTCAAAGCTATCGACTGGTCTACGGTGGCAACCAGGGCCAGTTCGATCAGCTCAGCCAGCGCGAAGGCCAGCAATACACGGCGCAAAGCATCAAGGCCGAGTGGCAGCGCTTCTTCGACAGCGACACGGTGCGGGGCAACGGACAGACCATCGGTGGCTATGACAACGTCTATCGCTTTTTCGAAAGAATGACCCGGGATTTTCATGAGGCCGGGGTGCCGATGCTGGTCGGCACCGATGGCCCCGGATTTCCCGGGGTGATGTCGGGCTTCGCGGTTCACGTGGAGCTGGATCTGTTGCGCGGCATCGGGATGCCGGTCGAGGCGGTCTACGCCGCCGCCACCCGCAACGCGGGTCGTTTCGTTGATGAGACGCTGGCCCCCGCGGCTGGCTTCGGCAGTATCGAAGTCGGTCGCCGCGCGGACCTCAATCTGCTCTCGGGCAATCCACTGGAGTCGCTGGAGGTGCTGCGCCAGCCGCTGGCAGTGATGGCGCGCGGTCGCTTGTGGTCGCGCAGCTATCTGCAGGAGCAACTGGATCTGCTGGCGCAGCGGGTGGATCAGCAGAGCAAGTTCGAAGATCACTGGCCTAGCGATGCCGCCGCCGGAAGCCACCACTGCGTGGAGCATCTGGGCGTGCGTGGACCGGATCAGGACTGACCGTCCGCGCGCGCTGCAGCGACCGCGCCGGCCCGCTATGCTCTGCGCCTGCAGGGCAAACACTGGATCATGATGCGAAGCGTAATCGGTTGGCTGACCGCAATCTGGATGGCTTTGCTGCCGGCGATGGCGCAGGAGCCGCTGCAGGTTGCGGTTCGCGTGGCCCCGCCCTTCGTGGTCGAACAAGACGGTCAGTACGAAGGTTTACTGATTGATTTGTTTGAGGAAATTGCCGCCGAGCGGGAGTGGCAATATGTCTACCACCCGGTTGGCCTGAAGGATCTGTTGCAGGGCGTGGAACAGCGTCGCTTTGACTTGGGCCTGGGCGCGATCAGCGCCAGCGCCGAGCGTGAAGCGGTTCTTGACTTCAGTCATCCGGTCAGCAGCACCGGATTGGCGGTGGCGACCCGACAGGAAAGCCGCGCCGGCTGGCAGGCGGTGCTCAGTGCGCTGGTTTCCCCGCCCTTTCTGCGCATTGCCGGTGGGCTCTTTCTGCTGTTGTTACTGCTGGGCTCGCTGGTGTGGCTGGCCGAGCGTCGGCGCAATCCCGAACAGTTTGGCGGCAGCGCATCCGACGGCATCGCCTCCGGCTTCTGGTGGGCGGCGGTAACCATGACCACCGTCGGCTACGGCGACAAGGCGCCGATCACGCCGGCCGGCCGTTTCCTGGCACTGCTGTGGATGTTCGCGGCACTGATCATCGTGTCCAGCTTCACCGCCGCCATCACCTCGGCCCTGACGGTGCAGCACCTAAGCGCGCGCATCGAAAATACCGACGACCTCGTGGGCAAGCGTGTCGGCAGCCTGCGCGACAGCACCAGCGCCGCCTGGCTGTCGAACGAGGGATTCTCGGCGCGCCTGTTCGATGACCTCGATCCGGCGCTGGACCAGCTGGAGAAAGGCGAACTGGATGCCGTGCTGTACGACGCACCACTGCTGAACTACCGCATCAGCGAATCGCATCGTGACCGTCTGCGGCTGTTGCCGATCACCGTCGAGCGGCAGGACTACGCACTCGCCCTGCCGAACAACAGTCCCTTGCGCGAAGCGCTGAACACGGCGCTGCTGCGACGCATCGCCGCGCCGGACTGGGATGACTTCCTTCGCCGCGAGATCGGCGACGCAACCGCACACTGACGTTCACAAACGACGACGGCGCCCGGATGACTCCGGACGCCGTCGCGTCAATCCGTTACTGGCGGAACCGTTGCCGAAAAATCAGCGACGACCAAACAGCGAACCGAGCATGCTGACGTTCTGCGCGATGTCGGCGAAGTCCACGTCACCATCGCCATCACGATCCAGCACCGCATTCATCAGGCCACCGGCGCCGCTGTGTTCTTCGATGCGGCGCTTCTCGCCACCAAGCAGCCCGGAAAGGTCCGACGGACCCATGTTCTGCTGGCGACTGCGGTTGGCAAGCACCGACATGATTACCGGCGCCAGCATCGCCATCAGCTTCGCTGCGGTGGCGCCATCAAGACCGGACATCTGGCTGACGCCCTGCTCGGCGCGTTGCTGGCGTCCGCCGAAGATGTGGCCGAGGATCTTCATGCCGTCACCAAGACCACCGCCGCCGAGAACGCTGGACAGCACATCGGTCGGCTGCGAACTGCCGTGATCCTTGTGCAGTGCGTTGAACAGCGATTGCGCCCCCTGCGGCTCCGCGGCATTGCGTCCCAACGCACCGACCAGCAGCGGTAGCGCCGTCTCGATGGCGTTCTGCGCGAGATCCGGCGAGGTCCCCAGTTCACTCGCGGTGCGTTTGACCACGCGGTCGTCGATGGCGTCACGCACCATGTCCAGCAAAGAACTCATTCCGCTTCTCCTTGATAGGCCGGCATCAGTGACCGGGGAGGCACAGCGTAGCACCCGGATGACTGGCTGCGGCACCAGTCATCGCGGTGCCCAACTTGATCACCGAAGCCTCGCGGGCTAGCGTGGAACGCATCGTCAAGCTGCAAACCATCGCCAAGGGAGTCGCCATGTCGATCCAACGCCTCGTTCGTCTCCTAGGAGCCGCCACGCTGGTCATCACCGCCACATCGGCCACTGCGGGCAGCGTGAGCATCCGGCAGGGCGATGTCGCCCGCTGGAGCGGCATGGAGGCAAGCAAATGCGGCTACCTCGGCCGCCTCTATCCGGCCGTCGATGGCGTCTGCTACTACCCGACTGACATGAAAGCGCGGACGGGCCGCTACGACGCCGCGCTCTATGACGCGGCCGGGAATCAGCATATCGGCCACATCGACGTGACCAGGCGCGAATGCGGCAAGTTCGACGTGAAGATCGAGAACGAAGCGCTGGTAAATCCACAGGGCGCTGATCTGGATCGTCACCTGCGCGAATACCGGCAGGTCAAGCGCGCGATCAATCCCAAGCGCACCGAGCCACGCTTCACGCTGCCTCTGGGGCAGCCCGCCAGCAGCGGCATCGGTGGTGACAACGACTTCTGCTTCGAGCGCCGCTTCAATGAGCTGCCGTATACCAGCACGCACACCGGCCGCGATTATCCGGTCGCCACCGGTACCACGCTGTCCGCTGTCGCCGACGGCAAGGTGGTTCTGGCCGCGGATCATTTCATGACCGGCAATGCGATCTACATCGACCATGGCGATGGACTGGTCAGCGAGTATTTCCATCTCTCGGAGATGGACGTGAAGGAAGGCGACGAGGTGAAGAAGGGCCAGGCGATCGGCAAGTCCGGCGCCACCGGTCGCGTTTCCGGTCCGCACCTGCATCTGGGCGTTCGCTGGATCAACCAGCGCATCAATCCCGACCTGCTGCTGGCCGCACCCGGCGAACTGCCGGACATTGGCACTTCGCAATAACCCGGAACAGAAAGGCGGGCACCCGTCGCGGAAAGCCCTCAGGCGGCGGCCGCCAGCCGGCCTGGCGTCGGCGCCGGTCGCTGGCGCG
>JAGRJL010000440.1:0-132 GCA_020442775.1 Lysobacterales bacterium
GGGCCTCCCGGCAGCTGCGTTTGACCACAAATAGCGCGCGTTCGGCGTCCTGACGCAGATAGGCGAAAGTGATTCCCGCGCAGGCCAGCAGGAGCAGCAAACCGAGTTGCCAAATCAAGCGTTATCCCCGTT
>JAGRJL010000440.1:279-1593 GCA_020442775.1 Lysobacterales bacterium
GGATGAGGCCGCGGAACTGAATATCCGGGAGCGGATCTGGCGATTCTGGAGGAGTATCCGGGCTAGAATCACGGGTTGGTGACTGGCAAGAATCCCTGTGGCGCGAATCTCTATTCCTGGCTACACCATCGAACGCGAGCTCGGGTCGGGCGGAATGGCGAAGGTCTACCTGGCTGTTCAGCATTCGCTTGAGCGCAAGGTGGCGCTCAAGGTGATGTCGCCGATGCTGGCCGCCGATGAGAGTTTCACCAAGCGATTCCTGCGTGAAGCGAGGACCATCGCCGGTCTCACCCACCCCAACATCGTGGCGATCTACGAAGTCGGGGTGACCGTGGACAATCTGCATTTCTTTGCCATGCAGCATCTGCCTGGCGGCGACTTCGGCAGCAAGATGCGCGCTGGTGTGAAGCAGTCCGAGCTGAGTCGAGTGTTGGAGGGCATCGCCCGCGCGCTGGGCTTCGCCCACGAGCGCGGCTTCGTCCACCGTGATGTCAGCCCGGCCAATATCCTGTTCGATTCCAGCGACAACCCGGTGCTGACCGACTTCGGGATTGCTCGCGCGCTCAGCGGTTCTACCCGGATCACCAATACCGGGGTCAGCATCGGCACCAGCCTTTACATGAGCCCGGAGCAGGCGCGCGGGGGCGAAGTGGATGCGCGCTCGGACATCTACAGCCTGGGCGTGCTGGCGTTTGAAGCCCTGACCGGATCAACGCCTTACCGCGGCGCCGACAGTTTCGCGGTGGCCTATGCGCACGTCTTTGAACCCATTCCGAGACTGCCTCCCAGCTGTGCCAACTGGCAGAGCCTGATCGACAAGGCGCTGGCCAAGGATCCCCGTGAGCGCTTTGCGAATGCGGAAGATCTTTGTGTGGCCCTGCGCAAGACCATGGACGAGGGCGCAGTTGGCGACACCCAGCGCCTGGGCGTGATGAGTGCGGGAGAGGGCGCCGCGAGCGAAGAGCGCGGAATCCTGCGTCCGCCTGCGGTCACTCAGTTGGTCGAGGCAATGGGGGAGCGCCTGAAGAAGGCTAGGGTCAGTCGCTCTACCCTGGCGCTGCGCTGGGCCGTGCCGGTGTTCGCCCTCGCTGCGGTGTTGGCTCTGGCATACGGGGCCTACAGCCAGTGGATGGGTGATCCCAAACCGAAGCCGATCAACCCGCCCATTGTCAATACTCCGGACAAGCCGCCGGTCGTCAAGCCGCCGCCGGTAACCCCAACACCGACCCGCGACCCTGAGATCAACGGCAGCCAGATCGCCACCGATTATCCGCCCCTGGATGACCAGACCGGCACCGATCAGAGCGGCACCGA
>JAGRJL010000441.1 GCA_020442775.1 Lysobacterales bacterium
GGATCAGCGCCGATACCCCCTTCACCTTCCAGACCCTGGATCGCAACGGGATGCTGCTGAACATGTCGCAGACCTGGCACCAGGTACGCCCGGGAGAACTCCGCGCCGACTGCGGCGGCTGTCATGCACACAGCCAGCAGCCGCTGGCCTTTGCCCAGACTGCGGCGGCGCAGCCCGGCTACCAGCCCTTTGATCTGTCTGCAGTGACCCCGCTACTGACCCGGGAAAGCGGTGCGCCGGCCCTGCGCACCGAGAATGCGTCGCTGGTCAGCGTCGAATTCCTGCGCGACATCCGCCCGATCTTGCAGGCGCGCTGCGTGTCCTGCCACCAGGGCGCCAATCCGGCCGGAGCGCTGGATCTGGCCGATCTGAGCGAGATCGACGGACTGCCCGGTGACTACTACCGGCTGGCGGCTGACAGCAGCGCCACCTATGGCTACCCGCCGGTGATTCCCAACCGCAGCTGGCGGCAGACCAACGCCAGCCGCTATGTGCGACGCTTCCAAAGCCGGCGCAGTCTGCTGATCTGGAAGCTGTTCGGCCAGCGCACCGATGGCTGGAGCAATGCCGACCATCCCACCGAAAGCGTGCCTGGCGATGAAAGCACCCTGCCGGCGGGCGCGTCCGCCAATGAGGCCGATCTGGACTTCAGCGGCAGCATCATGCCGCCGCCGCCGGCGATACCGTTGAGTGAGGACGAGAAGCTCACCTTTGTGCGCTGGATCGACCTGGGTGCGCCGGTAGACAGCGGCAACAGCGACTATGGCTGGCTGCTGGACGATCTGCGGCCGACCTTGACCGTGTCCGCACCGCGCGCCGGCAACAACGCCAGCGCGGTCAGCGCGCTGCGTTTTGCCTTTGTCGATGCGCACAGCGGAATTGATCCCGCGTCGCTGGCGGTCAGCGCAGATTTCCCGGTGAACGGTCGCCCCGCGGGCGCGGAGCTGGCCGATCTGGCGGCGGACCTGGGCGACGGTCGCCGTCAGATCGCGCTGCAGACACCGATCGAGCTGGCCGAGAACTGGCATCTGCGCGTGGCGATTGCCGATCAGCAGGGCAACATTACCCGGGTGGTGCAGGCCTTCAGCGTGTCAGTGGGGCAGGACGGCGTGTTTGCCGACGGCTATGAGTAGCGGGCTGGTCATAGCCGGCCAGCCCGGCTTCCCAACGCCTAGTCCGCATGATTCATGAACGTTCGTCGCGAGGGTTTCGCAGG
>JAGRJL010000442.1:0-663 GCA_020442775.1 Lysobacterales bacterium
CGCCAGCTGCACGCCTGGGCGACCAGTCTGAATGACGGCATCCCGCTGCAGGGTGTGGAGATGCGTCTGCAGCCTGCGGCGGCGATGGTGCGCAGCGATCGTCAGGGGTTGGCCCGCTTTGATCTGGCTGCGGGCAATTCCGCGCCGGTCGCAGCCAGACTGGAAGCGCGACAGGGCAAGGATTTCGCCTTCCTCCCCGACAACACCCGCTTCAGGGCGCCGGGTGCGTGGCAGCAGCGCGGGCGCTTCGATGAACTTCGCTGGCATGTCTTCGATGATCGTGGGCTCTACAAGCCGGGCGAGGAGGTGCACCTGAAGGGCTGGATCCGGGTGGTGGAGAACCGTCCGGATGGCGGTCTGGGCCTGCCAAAGGCTGCCGGGCCGGTGAAGTACGTCGTGATTGACTCCCGCGGCAACCAGATCCTTGACGGGGAAGCGGCGCTGGGTGCACTCGGGGGCTTTGCGCTCGATTTCAAGCTGCCTGACACCCCGAACCTGGGCAGCACTCGAGTCCAGCTGACCCTGCCGGATGTGGAAGGAATCGGTACCGGAGGCCATCAGCACGTCTTCCAGATTCAGGAGTTCCGCACCCCTGAGTTTGCGGTGGACGCGCAAATGACCTCCGACCAGGTCTTCGCCGGCGAAACTCTGGTGGTGCGTGCC
>JAGRJL010000442.1:710-3524 GCA_020442775.1 Lysobacterales bacterium
GCTCAACGCCAATCCAACCAACTATTCGCCCCCCAACCAGAGCGACTACAGCTTCGGCATCCAACAGCTGTGGTGGCGCCCGGGTGGCGAGGATGGGGACAGCGTGTCGGCACAGTTCGAGGGTCAGACCGACGCCAGCGGGCATCACGATCTGGCGTTGGAGCTCAACAACTACCGGCTGCCGCGGCCGCTGAGCATCGGCGCCCAGAGCACGATCATGGACCTCAATCGGCAGGCCTGGGTCGCCACCGCACAAACCCTGGTGCATCCGGCTGAGGTCTACGTGGGGATGAAGTCCGACGGCTATTTCGTTGAGCGCGGAAAGCCGCTGGCGATTGATCTGATCGTGGTCAATCTTGCCGGCGAGCCGGTGCCTGAACGAAGGGTGCTGGTCGAGGCAGGGCGAATCGACTGGATCTATCGCAACGGCGAGTACAAGGAAGTGCTGCGCGATCCGCAGCGCTGCGAGCAGCGCGCCGATCAGGACGGACTCGCCAGCTGCAGCTTTGACACCAGCCAGGGCGGGCAGTACCGGATTACCGCAATCAGCGCAGATGCCCAAGGCCGCCAGAACGTCAGCCGGATCCAGCGCTGGGTCAGCGGCGGGGTGGCGCCGCCCAGCAACAATGTGGAGATTCAGGCGCTGGAGTTCGTGCCTGACCGGCAGCAGTACGGGCCCGGCGACGTGGCCAGAATTCTGCTGCAGGCGCCCTTTGCCGATGGCCATGGTCTGCTCACGCTGGGTCGTCACGGGGTGCTGGAGCAGCGCGAATTCGAGATGAAAGGGACCAGCCACACGCTGGAGATTCCGATTCGCAGCGAGTGGCTGCCCAATCTGCAGCTGTCGGTGATGGTGGTTGGGAATACACCGCGGGATCCGGAGCAGCCGGGCAGTGCGATGCGTCCGGCGCAGGCGGTCGGCAGTTTCGAGCTGAAGCTATCCGTCGCAGAGCGTCGTCTGAGCGTGGAACTGCAGCCGGAGAAGACCGCATTGGCGCCGGGCGAAGCCACCGCTGTGTCGGTCCAGGTGCTGGACGCGGCCGAGCGGCCGGTGGCCGATGCCGAGATCGCGTTGTTTGTGGTCGATGAGGCGATCCTCGCGCTCGGCGGCTATGAACTCGCCGATCCCATGGACCTGTTCTACCGGCTGCGCGAGGCTGGCCTGCGGCTCTACCACCTGCGGCCCACGCTGCGATTGAGCGAGGACCAGGACGAGCTTCCCGAAGAGGCGATGGACAAGATGGCGGATGCGGCGCCGATGGCGATGCGCGCGATGGCGGCCCCGGGTGCGCCGCCGGCGGCGCCGCCACCGCCACCGCCGCCTCCCGCGGCTGCACCGCAAGCGGAGGGCGGGAGCGATGCACCGATCGCGATTCGCAGCAACTTCAATCCGCTGGCGGTGTTTGCACCGGCATTGCGCACCGATGCGCAGGGCAGGGCGCAGACCCGCTTCACCTTGCCGGACAACCTGACCCGTTATCGGGTGATGGCGGTGGCGGTTTCCGGAGCCAGCCGCTATGGCATTGGTGAATCCCAGATGGTGGCGCGGCTGCCGCTGATGGTGCGCCCCAGTCCGCCGCGCTTCCTCAACTTCGGCGATCGCTTCGAGTTTCCGGTGCTGCTGCAAAATCAGACAGATACGCCGCTCGATGTGCAGGTGGCGATGCAGATCGGCAATCTGGCTCGCAGCGGCCCGCAGGGCTATCAGCTGTCGGTGCCGGCAAACGAGCGGGTCGAGGTCCGTTTCCCACTGGCAGCCGAGGAGGCCGGCACCGCGCGCTACCAGATCGCGGTGGCCACCGGCGACTTTGCCGATGCCGCCCGTGGCCAGCTGCCGGTGTGGACCCCGGCGACCAGCGAGGCCTTTGCCAGTTATGGGGTGATCGACGAGGGCGCGATCGAGCAGCCGGTGGCGCTGCCCGGCGAAGTCTGGCCGCAGTTCGGCGGGCTGTCGGTGACCACCACCTCCACCGCGCTGCACAGCCTCAGCGACGCCTATCTCTATCTGCATTCCTATCCCTTCGAATGCAGTGAGCAATTGGCCTCGCGGATCATTTCCACTTCCGCACTGCGTGACGCGCTGCAGGCCTTCGCGGTCGATGGACTGCCGCCGCCGGAACAGATCAACGCGCAGATGGAGAAGGATCTGGCGCTGCTGGCCACCCGCCAGAATCCGGACGGAGGTTTCGCCTTCTGGCGCTCAGGGCAGGACGGCTGGCCATACATCAGCCTGCATGCCGCCCATGCGCTGATTCGGGCTCGGGACAAGGGCTACCAAGTCAATTCGCAGACGCTGAATCGTGCGCTGGCCTATGCAAAAGCAGTTGAGCAGCGCATTCCGGATTACTACGGGGACGTCATTCGTCGCCACATCATTGCCTACGCGCTGTACGTACGCGGGCTGGGTGGCGATCCCGATCAGGCTCGCGCCAGACAGCTGCTGGCCGAGTCTGGAGGTCCGGAGCAGCTGAGTTTCGAGACCCTGGGCTGGCTGCTCAGCGTGCTGTCGGGCGATCCGGGATCCAGCAACGAGGTCGCGAGAATTCGCCGCTTCCTCGCCAACCGGACCAGCGAAACCGCCGCCAGCGCCACCTTTGCCAATAGCTACAGCGACGGCGAATACCTGATCCTGCATTCGGACCGACGCGCCGACGCGGTGATCCTGGAGGCAATGATCGGCGATCAGCCCGATTCCGATCTGATTCCAAAGCTGGTTAATGGGCTGCAGGCGCATCGCACCCGGGGTCGCTGGGCCAACACCCAGGACAATGTATTCGTGCTGCTGGCGCTGGATCGCTACTTCCAGCGCTACGA
>JAGRJL010000029.1:0-4986 GCA_020442775.1 Lysobacterales bacterium
GTGAGGGTGTCCTGGCCGAAGATCAGCCCGACGGTTCGCGGCGACAGGCGTCGAGCGGAGTCGCCGACCGCGATTGCGCGGTGCTCGCTCAGGTCAGCCGGCGTCAGCGCGCGGTCGATGCGCGCGAGGGGGTGGCCAGGGGCGACGGCGAAGACAAAATGCAGGCTGCCCATGGGTTCGGCGATGTAGCCACCGCCGGAGGGTCCTTCGCCCGCCGCAGCAATCAGCAGGTCCACCCGACGGTCGAGCAGCGCCTCCCACATGCCCGACATCACTTCCTGGGTAACTCGCAATCGGGTGCCAGCAGAGACCGTATAAAAATCACTGATCGGCTCGGCCAAAGCCAGCGGGGCGAGCAGCGATTCCAGCGCGATGCACAGGTGGGTTTCCCAGCCGCTGGCGACTCGCTTGACCCGCTGCTCCAGTTCCTCTGCCGCGCGCAGCAAATAGCGTCCCTCGTTCAGCAGTTCGCGCCCCGCGGCAGTGAGGCTGATTCTTGGACCCGTTCGCTCGTACAGCTGCACATCCAGATCTGCCTCCAGCTTGGCGACCGCATAGGAGAGGGTCGACGGCACTCGGTGGATTTCCGCCGCGGCCGCGACGATCGACCCTCGGCGGTCGATGGCGTCCAACAGCTGCAGTCCTTCAAGCGTGATCTTCATATTCGAAAAATTCGATGATAGAGCGAAAAACTATCCGCTGTTTTTCGTCAGTTGTCGCGTTCATAGTGGTTTCAAGGCCGATGTACCTCAATTGCATGAGGCAAATGCGACCGAACCGATATTCGAAATAGTTGATGATCTGGAGAATCGCAATGAACGTTGTACTTTTTGGCGCCACCGGGAAATCAGGTAGCAGAATCCTTCGTGAGCTGTCCGAGCGCGGACACGAGGTGACTGCGGTCGCTCGCGACATCAGCAAGCTCAACGGCGAGGCTGCGAAGGTCGCGCAGGATGACCTGGAAAATGTTCAGCGAACCGCGGAGATCATTCGGGGCGCTGACGCAGTCATCAGTGCCTATGCGCCACCGGCCGACGACACTGACGCCCTGATCAGCGTCACCGAGCGCCAGCTGCAGGCGCTCAGGCTGGCTGGCGTCAAGCGCTTGCTGGTGGTGGGCGGCGCAGGAGGGCTGGAGGTGGCGCCGGGCGTCTCGCTGATCGATTCCGGTCATCTGCCGGAGGCCTGGCTGCCGATTGCGACTTCCCACGTGAAGGCCCTGGGGGTGTTGCAGCAGTCCGAGGATGTCGACTGGACCTATGTCGCGCCGGCGGCCTACTTCGAGCCTGGCACCCGCACCGGACGATTCCGCACCGGCAGCAACGAGCTGATCAGCTCGGCCACGGGAGAAAGCCGGATTTCGATGGAGGACTACGCCATCGCCATGGTTGATGAGCTGGAGCGTGGTGCCCACCCGCGCCAGCGGATCTCGGTCGGATACTGATCCGGCGGCAACAACGGCCCGAGTCGACCGCATCGGGCCGATTGTTCGTGGTGAGGCGACACCTGCAAGGCAAATTCATGACCACCGTCACTACGCGAATGTCATCGCAGGGGCGTAGGCTTGCCCCTCCAATGTAAGCAACCGTAAGGCGGTCCCATGATGATGCGTTCGCGTGCTGGATTTTGTGCAGTAGCTTTGATCCTGGTGAGTGCCTCGGCGCACTCGGCGGAGATGAGTGCTGATGAGCTGATTGCGAACTTCCAGGAGGCGCGCGGCGGCGCCGATGCCTGGAAGGCGGTGAAGACCGTTCAGATGAGCGGGAATATGAGCATGGGTCCGATGCAGGCCCCGTTCCGGCTGCAGTTCAAGCGCGACAACCGGGTGCGGATGGAATTCGACATGCAGGGCATGACCATCATCCAGGCCTTTGACGGCAGCCAAGGCTGGGCAGTGATGCCGATGCTGGGCAAGACTGATCCGGAACCCATGTCCGAGTCCGAACTGAAGGACGTCAAGGACATGGCCGACTTCGACGGAGCGCTGGTCGACTATCAGAAGAAGGGTCACAAGGTCAGCGTTGGTGGGCTGGAAGAGGTGGAGGGCACCTCGGCCTGGCGTCTGGATGTGGTCAAGGCTGACGGCGATCAGCAAACCTGGTGGCTGGACGCCGAGTACTTCCTGCCGATCAAGACCGCGGGCAAGACCGAGCGGATGGGTCAGATGGTGGACGTCACCACCACCATCGGTGACTACAAGGAAGTGGACGGCCTGATGTTTGCGTTCTCCTTGACCAACAGCATGGAGATGGGTGGCCAGCCGATGCAGCAGACCATCACCATCGAGAAGATCGAAACCGGTGTGGACGTCGCTGACGATCGCTTCAACATGCCGGCCAAGGAGGGCTAGGAATGAACAAGCTCGCCTGGCCGCGGATCAGCCGCGGACTGTTGTTCCTGGCGCTGGTCAGCGGTCAGGCGGCGCTTGCCGCCGAAGTGACGCTGGATTCCGATCATATGGGCGGGCTGCGCGCCCGCGCCATCGGGCCGGCCGCCATGAGTGGTCGAATTTCCAGCATTGATGCCTCTGCCAGCGATCCGCTGAAGATCTTTGTCGGCGCCGGTGGTGGTGGGGTCTGGCGATCGCTGGACGGCGGGGTCAGCTTCAAGTCGGTCTTTGATGACCATGCCCAGTCCATCGGTGCGGTGCGCATTGATCCCAATGATGATCAGGTGATCTGGGTAGGCACCGGCGAAAGCTGGGTGCGCAACAGCGTCGGCAGCGGCGACGGCGTTTACGTTTCCCGCAACGGCGGGGATGAATTCAAGCGGGTGGGGCTGGAGCAGACCGAGCGGATCGCCGAATTGCTGGTCAGCACCCAGGATTCCAGCCAGATTTTCGTCTGCGCCACCGGTGCGGCCTGGCGCAGCAGCGCCGAGCGCGGCGTGTACCGCTCGCGTGATGGCGGGTCCAGCTGGGAGAAGGTCTTGTATGTCGACGAGGACACCGGCTGTTCCGATCTGGCGATGGATCCCACCAATCCGAATGTTCTGTACGCCGGGATGTGGAGCTTCCGCCGCTATCCCGACTTCTTCACCTCCGGCGGTCCCGGCAGCGGGCTTTATCGCAGCTTCGACGGCGGCGACAGCTGGGTGGAATTGAGCGAGGGCCTGCCCCAGGGGGAGAAGGGTCGGATCGCGCTGGCGCTGGCGCCCAGCAAGCCGCAGGTGGTCTATGCCCTGGTCGAAGCGGAGCAGACCGCGCTGTACCGATCCGACGACATGGGCAAGCATTTTGCGGAAGTGAACAGCTCGACCAACATCCAGCTGCGGCCCTTCTATTTCGGCGAGATCAAGGTCGATCCCACCGACCCTAATCGGGTGTTCAGAGCCGGCTTCACAACCACCATCAGCGAAGATGGCGGCAAGACTTTTTCTGCGCTGGGCTTCGGCGGCGGCGTGCATCCCGATCATCACGCGCTGTGGATCGATCCGCGCAATCCCAAGTTGGTGATCCTGGGCACTGACGGTGGGGTTTACATCAGCTTCGACGGGGCCAACAACTGGCGTTTCGTGGGCGCACTGCCGGTGTCCCAGTTCTATCACGTGGCGGTGGATCAGCAGCGCCCCTACAACGTCTACGGCGGTTTGCAGGACAACGGCAGCTGGGTCGGTCCCTCGCGCGGCAGCCCGGGCATCCGCAATCGCGACTGGAACAGCGTGGGTTTCGGCGACGGCTTCTGGTCCTTCCCGGACCACGACGACCCACAGATCGTCTACTCGGAATACCAGGGCGGTCAGTTGATGCGCATCGATCGGCGCCTGAACGAGGTCAAGCGGATTGCGCCGGTGGCCGATGACCAGGCCGAAAAGCTGCGCTTCAACTGGAACACGCCGTTGGTGCAGTCACCGACCCGTGCCGGCGTGCTTTATTACGGCTCGCAGTATCTGCATCGCTCGCTGGACCGTGGCGAAAGCTGGCAGCGGATTTCCCCCGATCTGACCACTGATGACCCGAAACGACAGCGTCAGGCGCAGTCCGGTGGTTTGAGTCGCGACAACTCCACCGCGGAGAACAACGCGACCATCTACACCATCGCCGAGTCGCCGCTGGACCATGATCTGATCTGGGTGGGTAGTGATGACGGTCGGGTGCATGTAACCCGTGATGGCGGCGCTCACTGGGTGGATCTGAGCGGCAAGTTCGACGCGGTGCCGCGCGGTACCTGGGTTTCCCGGGTGGAGGCGAGTCCGCATCAGGCCGGCACCGCGCTGATCAGCTTTGATGGCCACCGCAGCCGTGACTTCCAGACCTACGTCTATCGCAGCGATGACTACGGAAACAGCTGGCAGCGCCTCAACACCGAATCGGTGGAGGGCTATGCCTGGGTGGTGCGCCAGGATCTGGTGAATCCGGATCTGCTGTTTCTGGGCACTGAGTTTGGGCTGTGGGTCAGCATCGATGGCGGCAACAGCTGGGCCCGCTTCAAGGAGAATCTGCCCAAGGTGGCGGTGCACGATCTGGTGATTCACCCGCGTGAGCACGACCTGATTGTTGCCACTCACGGCCGCGGCATCTACATCGTCGACGATCTCACCCCGTTGCGGGCGCTCAACGCGGAGGTGCTGGCGAGCGATCTGACGCTGCTGCCCAGCCGTCCGGGGGAAATGGTCTCTGGCGGCGCGCTGCAGGAGTTTGGTGCCGATGACGAGTTCGTTGGGGAATCGCCGGTGGAGGCGGCCCACGTCGCCTTCTATCAGCGTCGCCGACACCTGTTTGGCGATCTGAAGCTGCGCGTATTCGATGCCGACGACAAGCAGATCGCGGAACTGCCGGTGGACAAGCGCCGCGGCATCGTTCGGGTGGAATGGCCAATGCGGCTCAAGCCGCCGAAATTCCCGCCCTCCACCCAGCTGGTGCCGGGTTTCCTCGGACCGCGGGTAGCCGAAGGGGAATATCGTTTCGAGCTGACCAAGGCCAAGCAAAAGCTGAGTGGAACGGTGCAGCTCAAGCCCGATCCGCGGGCATCCCACAGCGCCGAAGAC
>JAGRJL010000029.1:5104-11963 GCA_020442775.1 Lysobacterales bacterium
TGGCCAAACGGCTCGATGGCTTTGCCGAGCAGCTGGATCAACTGCGGCGGCGACTCGCGGCCAGCGACACCGAAGGTGGCTATGTCTCCGGCGAGGAGCAGCTGCGCGAGCGCTATGGCAACTACTACGGCGAGATTACCGGCTACGACGGCAAGCCCACCCAGACCCAGTTCGAACGTCATCGCCAGCTGCAGGCCGAGCTGGCCAGCAGTCAGGTTGATGCTGAAAAGCTGCTTGGCGAACCGCTGGCTACCCTCAACGGCGTGCTGGAAGCGGCTGGTCAGGAACCGTTGAAGCCGCTGAACAGATCCGAGTGGGAGGCCGAACAGCAGACCGGTAGCAGCGGCGCGTCGCCGCGGGCGGTGCAGCGTTCGCTGTGGACCTGGGCCTTCGGTCTGGGTCGGCAGCACTGAGATCAATGCCGGAGCGGTCGGCGTTATGGCTACACTGCTCGCTTCGATGGTCGGCTGAGGGTTCGTGCTGATGGTTTGGATGCGCTCACTGATGCTCTGGACGCTGTTGGGCAGTCAAGCGCTGGCAGCTGCGCCGGCGGTTGAGGATCTGGCCGCCGGCTTTGAGCAGGCCCGGGGTGGCGCCGAGGCCTGGCGTGATCTGCAAACGCTGGTCATCAGCGGCACCATGCAGATGGATGATCTGCAGTCACCGATGCTGCTGGAGTTCCAGCGCCCAGATCGGGTCAGACTGCAGTTCCAGGTCCAGGGCATGACCGTGGTGCAGGCCTACGACGGTGAGCATGGCTGGTCGGTAGCACCCTTTGTCGAAGAGGGGCTGCCAACGCTGATGTTCGGTGATGAACTGGCAGAGATGCGGGAGATGGCCGATTTCGCCGGCGCGCTGGCGGATCACAAGCGCAAGGGCAATCAGCTCTCGCTGGACGGCGAGGAGGCGGTTGCAGGTGTACCAAGCTGGCGGATCAAGGTCACCAAGGCCAATGGGGGCGCGGAGCTGTGGTGGCTGGCCAAGGACAGCCTGCTGGCGTTGCGCACGGCGAGCAAACGAGTCTCCAGCGGCCAGCAGATTGGCGTCGCCAGCGTGCTGGCCGACTATCGCGAGGTGGGCGGTCTGTTGTTTCCCTTCAGCGTGACCAACACCATTCAGCGCGACGGCGCTGTCCTCGAGCAGGTCATTATCATCGATCAGATCAAGCTGAACCCGACGATCGACAATCAGCGCTTCCGCTTTCCGCGCTGAGAGCGGCCTTGATCTGCGCATCGCTCGCCCCCAGCTAGAGCGCTTGGTGAATTCGCCAGCCGCGGCGGGTGCCCAGTGAGGAAGAACATGAGCGTTGAAACCACAAAGCAGAACCAGCGGGTGATGCCCGATGTGGCCAGTCAGGGATCTCCCGGCGCGGACGGTTGCCTCGATTGGGTCGGCATGGACGGTATCGAACTGCCGGTGCTGGTGGCCGATCGTCAGGGCGGCCTGATCCGCGCGCCGGCCAAAGTCAGCGCCTACGTCAATCTGGAGCAGCCCGAAGTGCGCGGCATTCACATGTCCCGGCTTTACCTGCATGTCGATCAGACGCTGACCAGTCAGCCGTTGACCCCGACGACCCTGCGACAGCTGCTCAGGGAGTTTCTGGATTCACACCAGACATTGAGTGATCGGGCGGTGGTCCAGGTGCGCTACGAGCACCTGCTGCGGCGCCCGGCTCTGGTCAGCGACAAGCAGGGTTGGCGGGCCTATCCGGTCACGCTCAGCGCGGAGTTGGCGCATGGCCATCTGACCCTGGAACTCGCATTGGAAATTCTGTATTCCAGCACCTGCCCATGCTCTGCAGCGTTGGCCAGACAGCTGGTCCAGGAGCAGTTCGCGCGTGATTTTCCCGCCGATCGCGCGCTGGATCACGCCCAGGTGCATGCCTGGCTGGGCACCGAGCAGGGGATGTTGGCGACGCCTCACGCGCAGCGCTCGCGTATGCAGCTGAGGGTCAGGCTGACGCCCAATGCAGAGTCTTTCCCGCTCGAGGACCTGATCGATGCGGCGGAGGCCGCGTTGGCGACCCCGGTGCAAACCGCGGTCAAGCGGGAGGATGAGCAGGCATTCGCGCGCCTCAATGGCGCCAACCTGATGTTCTGCGAAGACGCCGGTCGACGGATTCAGCGCATGCTGGACGTCGATCAGCGCTGGACCGACTACTGGGCCCGCGCGATTCACATGGAAAGCCTGCATCCCCACGATGCGGTGGCGGTGGTGACCAAGGGCGTTCAGGGTGGCTTTCGTGCGGACGCGGGCTGGCCTGCCTAGCTCTTGTGGCTGACCGGTTCGGTTGGGAACCCGCGCGGCGGTAGTGATGGGGTCGCAACGGCGCCCTGAGGTGCCGCCCAGACCGCGCCAGGGCGTCGCCAATCTGGCGTGGTGCACGACCTCGAGCCGATTGACCGGAACAGGCTGCTCCATTCCGCGCAGCTAGTGAGCGGGGAAGTCCAGATCTGCGGGGGGCTGCTGGTTGCGATAGCGCTTCCAGATCTGATCAATGGCGGCGCAGAAGTCGAGCGCATAGCTGCGCATGTCGAATAGTCGACTGGTGGCGCGGCGCGCCGCCAGCTTGCCGTGCAGATCGGCCATCAAGTCGCTGCTCATTCCGATCAGAATCGCCAGATCGGTGTAGCGCTGGAAGCTGTCGGCGATCAACTCGTCCAGGCCCAGCGTGTGCAGCTGGCTGGAGGCGGCGCGGCTGGCATAGCTGCGCCCAGGCAGGGTCAGGATCGGAGTGCCGACCATCAGTGCATCGGCGGCAGTGGCATGGGCGCCATAGGGCCAGGTGTCCAGATAGAGATCGGCGGTGCGCAGGGCGCTCAGATAGTCGGCATGTGGCTGACGCGGCAGGAAATGGAGTCGCTCGGAGTCGATTCCGACAGCCGTGGCCGCATCACGCAGCCGCTGGTCTGCCTGCTCCAATCCCGGCTGGGTCAGCAGCCACAGCAGACTGTCGGGGACCTCGCGCAAGATCTCCATCCAGCCTGCCCAGATCTCGGGGCTGATCTTGTGGCGGCTGTTGAAGCAGGCGTAGAGCATCCCGCTACCCGGCAAGCCATAGTCCCGCCGCTTTTTTGCCGCACCGGGGTGCGCTTCGATGTCGGTTGGCTGAAAGCAGAAGGGCAGGCGGACGATATGCTCGCTGTAACCGGCCCGTTCGGCGTCGGGAATGGTAGAGCGATCGGCAATCAGGTAGTCGATCCAGGGTGCGCCAGTGCTGCCGGGGTAGCCCAGCCAGGAGATCTGCACGGGTGCCGGCCGCAATGCCATCGCCTCCGGGCTACCGCCGTCACTCCATCCGCGCAGGTCAACCAGGATGTCGACCTGTTGCTCGATCATGTGGCGGGCGATCCGCTCGGGGCGCCAGCCACTGACGTCGTGCAATCCGTCGGTAACCTTGCGCAAGCGCTCGCGCAGCGGACTGTGGTTATCGCCAGCGGTGGCATAGAGCAGGATCACCGGGCGATCAGTGGGCAAGTGCTCGAACAGACCGACGCAGGGCTGACCGGTGCGTTCGTTGCCGTAGCCATTGGAGATAAAGGCGACGCGGGGCCGCTCCGGAAAGACCCGGGAAGCGGGCGCCAGACCATCGGGGAATTCGCGGCGCAGCTTGCGCAGAACGCCTTCTGCCTGGGTTCGGGCACACAGCAGTTGGGCCTGCGGATCGTCGGTTTCATTGAGGAAGGCCATCGGCAAGACCCCGGGAATGCACATCTGCACCGTGGCTTGCAGCTCCGCACTGCGCTGGGTCAGATCATCCCAGCGGTTCAGCTTGCGGCGCAGGTGCAGCCCTTCGGCCATCGCAGCGTAGAGGTGCCGGTCCAGCGACCAGGCGCGATCGAGGGCCTCGCAGGCTTGCTCCAGCTGTCCCTGTTCGCGCAGTGCCTGACCCAGCTTGAGATGGGTCAGTGCCCGATCGGGTTCATGAGACAGCGCTTCGCGGAGCAACTCCTCCGCTTCCAGCCAATGCTCGCGCTGCAGCGCGATCTCCCCGGCCAGGGTCCACGCCGCAGGATGCACCGGTTTGGCCACCCGCGCCTGCCGCAGCAGATCGAAGGCTTCGTCAACCCGACCGATCTGCCGCAAGACGCCGGCCAGACGGGTGAGATTGGCCGGGCCGTGATCAATTCTGCAGGCGCGTTGCAGCGCCCGTTCGGCCAGATCCAGGCGGCCAACCGCCTGCTCCAGTCCGCCCAGCTGGGTCCAGGCCGGTCCGGAAAGCGCGTTCAGTTCGGTCGCTCGTCGGCTGGCACTCAACGCCAGTTCCAGCTTGCCCTGGCTGAGTGCGACCTGCCCGCGAGCACGCCACAGATCGGAATCTCCCGGGGTCGCCTGCAGCAGCAGTTCCAGCAACTGCTCGGCCTGTTGCAGCCGGCCCTGCGACAGCAGGGTCTGGACCTGGGCGGGAACGCTCATGGGGTCGCACCAGGCATCAGGCCGCCTGTTCCAGCTCAGCCAGCTGCGCGGCGTGCAGTTCCTGCCGCAGCGGGTCGATGACCTGGTCCAGATCGCCAGCCATGATCTCGCTCAGGCGATAAAGGGTCAGATTGATCCGGTGGTCGGTCAGGCGGCCCTGCGGGAAGTTGTAGGTGCGAATTCGCTGCGAGCGATCGCCGCTGCCCACCTGCAGCTTGCGCGAGGCACTTTGTTCAGCGGCCTGCTTTTCGCGCTCGATCTCGCTCAGTCGGGATTTGAGCAAGCTCATCGCGCGGGCCCGGTTCTTGTGCTGGGAGCGTTCATCCTGGCACTCCACCACAATGCCGCTGGGCAAATGCGTGATCCGGATCGCCGAATCGGTCTTGTTCACATGCTGTCCACCGGCGCCGGAGGCGCGGAAGGTGTCGGTCTTCAGGTCGGCGGGATTGAGCTCGATGTCCTCCAGTTCGTCCTGCTCCGGAAGGATAGCCACAGTGCACGCCGAGGTGTGAATCCGCCCCTGCGCCTCGGTTTCCGGGACTCGCTGAACCCGATGGGTGCCGGATTCGAACTTGAGGCGCGAGTAGGCGCCTTCGCCCTCGACCCGGGCGATGACTTCCTTGTAGCCGCCGTGTTCACCTTCAGATTCGCTCATGATTTCCACCCGCCAGCGCTGGCTTTCGGCGTAGCGGCTGTACATTCGAAACAGATCGCCGGCGAACAGGGCGGCTTCGTCACCGCCGGTTCCGGCGCGGATCTCAAGGAAGATATTGCGCGAATCGCGCTCATCCTTGGGCACCAGAAAGGCCAGCATGCGGGCCTCCAGTTCAGCTTTTTCCGATTCCAGCTGATCCAGTTCTTCGCGTGCCAGCTCGGCCATCTCTCCGCCGCCCTGCAGCAGCTCCTCGGCGCTTTGCCGGTCGCGCTCAACTTTGCTCAACCGCTCCATCGCGTCCACCAGCTCCTGCAGGCTGGCGTACTCGCGGCCCAGCGCCACGAACTGGGTCTGGTCGTTGGCAACCTCGGGCTGACCGAGCAGCAGACCCAGTTCCTCGTGGCGGGCCTGCAGGGTCAGCAGACGGCGGCGTAAGTTCGGGCTCATCAATCGGTTACTCGTTGGGGTTGGGTGATTGGGCGGCTTGCTCGTCGGCCTCCTCGGCGACCGGGTCGGCATCGCTGGCATAGAGTCTTTCGACCCAATCAAGCAGGTCGCGCTCGCCACTGGCGGCGGCGCTGCGCATCGCCACGGTGGGTTGATGGAGGAGCTTGTTGGTCAGCCCGTGGGCCAGTTGGGTGATCACCTGCTCGGCGTCAAGGCCAGCGCGCAGCTGGGCCAGCGCGCGCTCCAGCTGGGCCTGCTGCAGGCGCTGGCCGTGCGCGCGCAGGCGGCCGACCGCGCGACTGGATTCGGAGCTACGCCACCAACTCATGAATTCATCGACCTGATCGGCGACCAGCGATTCGGCGCGCATGGCGGCATCGCGCCGACGATCCTGGCCTTCCGCCACGACCTGGGCCAGGTCGTCCAGGGCATAGAGATAGACATCGTCCAGTTCAGCGACGCTGGCCTCCACGTTACGCGGCACGCTGAGATCGCCGATGAAGATCGGGCGATGGCGGCGGGCCTTGAACGCTCGCCGGACCATGTCTTCGGTGATCAACGCACTGCTCGCATGAGTCGCGATGAACAGAATATCCACCTCGGCGAGCAGCGCCTCCAGCCGCCCCAGGTCCGCTGCCTGGGCGCCGACGCGTGCGGCCATCGCGCTGGCCCGCTCCAGCGTTCGATTGGCGACCACCAGGTCCTTGACTCCGCGGCCGAGCAGATGCCGAGCCGCCAGTTCCATGGTTTCGCCTGCGCCCACCAGCAAGACTCGCCGACGCGGCAATTGGTCGAATACTCGCTGCACCAGGCGCACTGCTGCGTAGGCCACGCTGACCGGATTGGCGCCCAGCTCGGTTTCCGAACGAATTCGTTTGGCCACCGCAAAGCTGCGCTGAAAAAGCCGATCCAGGGTCGGGCTCAGGGTTTCAGCATCACGGGCGATGCGATGGGCGTCCTTGAGCTGGCCGAGGATCTGAGGCTCGCCCAGCACCATCGAGTCCAGCCCGGTGGCCACCCGAAACATGTGTCTGACGGCGTCTGCGTCGAAATGGTGGTAGACCGCATCATGCAGCCGCTGGTCGGCCATCGCCCGGTTGCGGTGCCACCAGTCCAGCGCCGCGCGGGCGCCATCGCGGGCCCCGGAAAGGTAGAGCTCGGTGCGGTTGCAGGTGCTGATGATCGCTGCGGCCTGGATGCTGTCGTCGCGACAAAGCGCGCGCAGGGCATCGGCGGTTGCCTCCGGCGGAAAGGCCGCGCGCTCACGCAATGCCAGTGGGGCAGTGACGTGATTGAGTCCTACAGTCAGTAACGCCATACGCGCGAGCTATCCAAAAACAA
>JAGRJL010000029.1:12212-18591 GCA_020442775.1 Lysobacterales bacterium
TTTATGCCAGCTCTTCACTTTAAACCGAGTCGTTTGGGCCCGCTACTGTTGTTGATCGCCAGCGGGCTCGTTTGCGCGCATGCCGAGGGGGATTCGGCCTGGCGTCAGGATCCGTTGCTGTCGGCGCTGTCTGCCGAGTTTGCGCTGCAGGCCGGCAACCCGGAGCAGGCTGCGGCTGATTATGAACGCGCGGTCGAAACGGTGACCGATCCTGAGTGGCTGGAACGGGCCACCATGATCAGTCTGCATGCGGACGATCTGACCCGAGCTGGGCGGGTCGCGCAGCGCTGGCTGGAACTCAAGCCGGAGGACACGCGGGCCTTGCAGGCGGTGGCCTGGGTGGGATTGGCCGAGGGTGAGATTGAACGTGCTGCCGACAGTCTGGCCCAGCTGATTCGTGTCGGCGGGCTGGACGGTTCGCGGCTGGCGGTGCAGGTGCTGCTGACCAGCGAGGCCAGGCCGCATTCTGAAGCGGTGCTGAGTGCGCTGATCGAGCGCGGCTCGCTGCTCTCGGCTGACCCGGAAACTTTCAGCTTCGTGCCGGCGGCGTTGGCGCTGGGGCACGTGGCCTCCGGACTGAGCATCGCTCAGGCCGACCTGGATGCACATCCCGGTGCCGGAGCGGCGTGGCGCTGGCGCGCTCAGGCCAACTATGCAGCCGGCGCGATGGCCCAGGCGGAGTCCGATCTGGCCAAGGCGGTAGCACTGGTCCCTGCCAACCGCGAATGGCGGCTGGCCTGGGCAGCGCTGCTCAACGAGCAGGACCAGCCGAAGAAGATGCTCAAGGTTTTGGCCGATGCGCCGGAGCAGGATGCCGAACTGTATGCGACCCGCATAGGCTTCGCCGCCGACAGTGAGGATCAGAAGGAGCTGAAGCGTCTCGCTCGCGAGCTGACTCGGCGCAAGGACGAGGAACTTCCGGAAAGACCCCTGTTTCTGGGCCAGGTCGCCGAGCTGCGGGAGCGCTGGAGCGAGGCGCTGAAGTGGTATGCCAAGGTCCCGGCGGGGCCGACCTATGTCGATTCCCGTATTCGAATGGCGGTGGTGTATTCGAAGATGGAGCCGGATTTGGACAAGGCCAGGGCAGAGCTGGCGGCGCTGCGAGCGCCCAGCGTGGAGCCCGAGCGCCAGGTCGACAGCTGGCTGCTGGAGACTGAACTGCTGAATACGGCCGATCGTCGGGACGAACTTGAGGAAGTCTATGAGTCGGCACTGGCCGAATATCCCAATGATGAGCGGCTGCTCTATTCCCGCGCGATCGGGCGGGTGGCTGGCGATGATCTGGTCGGCGCTGAAGCCGATCTGCGACGCATACTGAGCTTCGATCCGAATAACTCCCAGGCATTGAATGCGCTGGGATATACGCTGGCTGATCGCACCGACCGCCACAGCGAGGCGCTGGCGTTTATCCAGCGGGCCCTGGAGCTGTCCCCGGATGAGGGTGCGATTCTCGACAGCATGGGCTGGGTGCAATATCGCCTTGGAAATCCGGAGAAGGCGGTGGAGTATCTGGCCAGAGCCTATGAGCAGGCCGACGATGCGGAAATTGCCGCGCACTACGGCGAAGTGCTGTTCGCCAATGGTGAGGTGGAGAAGGCGCACGAGGTGTGGCTCAAGGCCAGGGAAGAGCATCCTGACGATGTGGTGTTGGCGGAGACGCTGACTCGCCTGGCGCCCGATCTGTAGTGAACGAGCCTGAGCGCCCAGGTCGGCGGGCATTGCTGGCCCAGCGGGACTGGATCCCGCGCAGAAGGCTGTTCCTGCTCGGTGCCACTGCGGCGGCGCTGAGCGCGTGCGCGCCGCGGGTCGTGCGGCAAACCGTAATGGCCAGTGATGCGCAGGCGCAGGAGTTGTCTGCGCGTGCTTTCAGCGCCTTTCGCATGCAGGGACGGGTGGCGCTATCTGATGGTGATCAGGGTGGCAGCGGTCGCCTGATCTGGGAACAGCACGGCGGCAATCTGGACGTCCGCTTCAGCGCGCCGGTGTCCCAGCGCACCTGGCGACTGCAGCGCGATGAGAGCGGCGCCCGGCTGATCGACGACCAGGGTGTGCAGCATCAACATCATGACTTACAGCAGCTGCTGGATCAGGTCTGGTCGGTCGGAGTGCCGGTGGAAGCGCTGTCTTTCTGGCTGCGGGGCAGCCGTCTGCCGGGCGCTGGACGAGTCGCGCTCGATAGTGAGGGGCGCGTGCAGCAGCTGCAGCAGGCCGGCTGGACGGTCGACTATCTGCGCTGGCAGGACCCTGCCGATGAGCTGCCATTGCTTCCGGCAAAACTCTACGCCAGCAGCGGTGAACGCTGGGTGCGGGTGGTGATTCAGCGCTGGCAGGCAATCGAGGCCTAGGGTGGCTGGCTGGCAGCGCTGGCTCAGTCCGGCCAAGCTGAATCTGGGTCTGAGGATCATCGGGCGCCGTGCGGACGGCTATCACCTGCTGCAAACCCTCTTTCAACTGATTGATCTGTCAGACGTTATTCATCTGCGACGACGTGATGATTCGCTGATTTGGCGAGTCTCGGAATTGCCAGGCGTAGAGGCGGAGAACGACCTCGCAATCCGCGCGGCGCGCGCGCTGCAGCGCCATGCTGGGGTGACCATCGGCGCGGAGATCCACGTGCGCAAGCGAATTCCGATGGGTGCAGGGCTCGGCGGCGGCAGCTCCAACGCCGGAACCGTGCTGCGCGCGCTCAATCGTATCTGGGCCGTAGGAATGAGCCCGGTCGAGCTCGCCGAACTTGGCGCTGAACTCGGCGCCGATGTGCCGGTTTTCGCGCTGGGCAGGAATGCGGTAGGCGAGGGCGTTGGCGAGCAACTCACACCGGTAACCCTGCCGTTACGTCAATTCGTGGTGATTTGCGCACCGGTTCAGGTGCCCACGGCCGAAGTTTTTGCCGATCCGAGATTGACAAGAAACAGCTTGCCTTCGACAATTCCGCGCTTATTGTCGGACGAGTGCTGGATCAACGACTGCGAATCCGCGGTGACTGCGCGGGTGGCGGAAGTGGCCGGCACCCTCGCTTGGCTGCGAGACCGAGGGGCTGGCTGGCTGACCGGCACCGGGGCGGCGGTTTACGCGCCGGTTCGCGATGCCGAACAGGCTCAATCATGGTTGGCGGAGTTGCCATCGGGATGGCGCGGCTGGCTGGTGAGCAGCCTGGATGAGGCGCCCGAGGGCACCGACGATACGAGTTTTACGGTTGGGACGTCGCCAAGTTGGTAAGGCACGGGGTTTTGATCCCCGCATTCCCAGGTTCGAGTCCTGGCGTCCCAGCCATTTAATTATTCGATCTGCACGAAAATCATTGGTGGTCCTGCTGTGATTCCAACGCGCGGAAGAAGTGTGGCCCGCTCAGTCCGGGAAACCCCTGGGCTGACCCTGTTCAGCGGCAGCGCCAATCGACATCTGGCCGCTTCCATTGCTGAGTCCCTGGGTGTGCCGCTGGGCAAGGCCCTGGTGGGTCGCTTCAGCGATGGTGAGGCGCAGATCGAGATCGAGGAAAACGTTCGTCGGCAGGATGTGTTCGTGGTTCAGTCCACTTGCGCGCCTACCGCCGAGAACTTCATGGAGTTGCTGGCATTGATCGACGCGCTCAAGCGCGCATCGGCTGCCAGTGTGACTGCGGTGATCCCGTACTTCGGTTATGCCAGACAGGATCGACGGACGCGTTCGGCGCGGGTGCCGATCACTGCCAAGGTGGCGGCCAAGGTGATCAGCACCATCGGCACCGACCGGGTGCTGACGGTGGACCTGCATGCCGACCAGATCCAGGGGTTCTTCGACATTCCGCTGGACAATGTGTACGCCTCGCCGGTGCTGCTGGCCGACATCTGGCGCTGCCATGCGGGAAGCGAACTGGTGGTGGTGAGTCCGGACGTGGGCGGCGTGGTTCGCGCTCGGGCGATCGCCAAGCGACTGGACAATGCGGATCTGGCGATCATCGACAAGCGCCGTCCGCGGGCCAACGAATCCGAGGTGATGAACATCATCGGTGACGTGGAGAACAAGACCTGCCTGCTGGTGGACGACATCGTNNGACACCGCCGGAACGTTGTGCAAGGCGGCTGCCGCCCTGAAGCAGCGTGGCGCACGCAGCGTGCATGCCTACTGCGTGCACCCGGTGCTTTCCGGCAAGGCGGTCAGCAACATTGAGAATTCGGTGATGGATGAGCTGGTCGTAACCGACACCATCCCGCTGAGCGAGGAGGCGAGTCACTGCACCCGGATTCGGGTGTTGAGTGTTGCCGACATGCTGGCCGAGACGCTGCGCCGGATGGCCTTCGGTGAGTCGGTCAGTTCGCTCTACGTCGATTAGTGAGTTCGGCCTGACGCCACGGCGTTGGGCCACATGCAGACCCTGACTGGTCGCGGTCGGGGTTTTTTTCCGTCGCAAGGCGGGTTTACCGGAATCGGATTGCCGATTCCATTGATAGATAAGGAAAAGCCATGGCTACCGCTCATCAGGTGCCGGTCGAATTCCGAGAAGACTCAGGGAAAGGTGCGAGCCGCCGCCTGCGTCGTTCGGAAATGGTCCCGGCCATTCTCTACGGCGGCGATCTGCCGCCGCGTTCGCTGCAAATGACCCAGAAGCTGGCGTCACTGTACTCCACCAAGGAGTGGTTCTACACCAGCG
The DNA here is from genome assembly GCA_020442775.1 of Lysobacterales bacterium. Lineage (GTDB taxonomy): Bacteria > Pseudomonadota > Gammaproteobacteria > Xanthomonadales > SZUA-5 > SZUA-5. The sequence continues at coordinate 16,843 of JAGRJL010000029.1, forward strand.
TGCTGGAACTCACCGTCGGTGACGACGTGCAGCGCGCGGTGCTGCGCGACATCCAGCGCCACCCCTACAAGAAGCGGGTGATGCATCTGGATTTCCAGCGCATCAGCGATACCGAAACGCTGCGTCTGCGGGTCCCGCTGCACTTCCTCAACCAGAGCACTTCGCCGGCCGGCAAGACCGGTGGCTGCGTGATTCTGCACGAGCTCAACGACGTTGAAATCGAATGCTTGCCGAAGGATCTGCCTGAGTACATCGAGGTCGATCTGGCCAAGCTGGAAGTCGGCAGCGTGGTCCATTTGTCCGAAATCGTGCTGCCGGCTGGCGTGATCATCCCGGAACTCAATCTGGGCAAGGAACACGACGTCTCGGTGGTCTCGGCGAAGATGGCTGCGGTCGAGAAGGAAGAAGGCGAAGAAGGCGAGGACGAGGGCGAGGATTGATCCTCTCGCTGTCATGAGTCTGAGTCTGATCGTCGGCCTGGGAAATCCAGGCGCCGAATACGCCAATACCCGGCACAATGCCGGGTATTGGTTTATAGTCCGTCTGGCAGAGCAGCTGGGCGCCCGCTGGGTCAGCGAATCTAAGCTGCACGGCCAGGTGGCCAAGGTGCATCTCGACGGCAACAGCCTGCTTCTGCTCAAGCCCACCACCTTCATGAACCGCAGCGGGCAGTGCCTCTCCGCCGCGTTGCGCTATTACAAGATCGAAGCGGATCAGGCGCTGGTGGCGCATGATGAGCTGGATCTGCCGCCGGGCAGCGCGCGCTTCAAGTTTGGCGGTGGGCATGGCGGTCAGAACGGGCTGCGCGATATCAAGCAACACCTCGGCCACGGTGATTTCCACCGCCTGCGCATCGGTATCGGTCACCCCGGACACAAGGATCGGGTCACCCCCTGGGTGCTGGGACGTCCCGGAGCGGACGACGCCCGTGCGATTGAGGACGCGATTGATCGTGCCTTGACCCATTTGCCGCTTGCGCTGCAAGGGCGAATGGATGAAGCCATGAAGCGTCTGCATACGCCGCCAGAAAGGGCCTCCGGACCATAACTGCGTCAAGGCCCGACCCGCTCGGCGCCTATCCACATCATCCACAGGACCAAGCTCAATGGCCATCCAATGCGGCATCGTGGGACTACCGAACGTCGGCAAGTCCACCCTGTTCAACGCGCTGACCAAAGCCGAGATCGCGGCGGAGAACTATCCCTTCTGCACCATTGATCCCAACACCGGGGTGGTGCCGGTGCCGGATCCGCGCCTGGCCCAGCTGGCCGAGATCGTCAAGCCGCAGCGGATCATCCCGACCAGCATGGCCTTCGTCGATATTGCCGGGCTGGTCGCCGGGGCGTCCAAGGGTGAGGGTCTGGGCAACCAGTTCCTCGCCCACATTCGCGAGACCGACGCCATCGCCCACGTGGTGCGCTGCTTCGAGAACGCCGATGTGGTCCACGTGGCCGGCAAGATCGACCCGATTTCCGATATCGAAACCATCGACACCGAACTGGCGCTGGCGGATCTGGAGTCGGTCGAGCGGGCCATCCTCAAGGCCGACAAGGCCGGTCGCAGCGGGGACAAGGAAGCGCTGGCGCGCAAGCAGGTGCTGAGCAAGATCAAGGAGGCGCTGGATCAGGGCAAGCCGGTGCGCAGCGTCGCGCTGGACGCGGAGGAGCGCGCGGCGATCCGTGACCTGTGCCTGATCACGGCCAAGCCGGTGATGTATATCGCCAACGTGATGGACGATGGCTTCGAGAA
>JAGRJL010000029.1:18694-38146 GCA_020442775.1 Lysobacterales bacterium
TGGAGGACATGGGTCTGAGCGAACCGGGTCTGGACCGGGTGATTCGGGCCGGCTACGCACTGCTGGGTCTGATGACCTATTTCACCGCAGGGGTGAAGGAGGTGCGCGCCTGGACCGTGCCGGTGGGCAGTACCGCGCCCAAGGCCGCGGCTGCGATCCACACCGACTTCGAGAAGGGATTCATTCGCGCCGAGACCATTGCCTTCGACGACTTCATCCGCTGCCGCGGCGAGGCGGGTGCTCGGGAGGCAGGCAAGCTGCGCTCGGAGGGCAAGGAGTACATCGTCAAGGAAGGCGACGTGCTGCATTTCCGCTTCAACGTTTAGTCGGAGCCCGGGTCAGTACGGATCGGGCGCAACTGCAGGAGCCGGCATGAGCAACCAGCATTACCAGATCGATCAGCGCTATCACGACGGGATCGCCGGTCAGTACGACCACGTGGTGGTCAGGCCGCGCGGTTTCCCGATCGAACTGCTGTTCGAGCGCTTCGACACGCTGTTCTGTGGGCGTCAGCGCATGCTGGATCTGGGCTGCGGCACCGGTCACATGCTGCTGCGCTTTGCCCGCCAGTTTCGTGCTGCGATGGGCGTGGATCACAGCCAGGGAATGCTCGCCAGGGCTGCCGAGAATCTGTCCGCGGTCGGCATCGACAACGCGATTCTGGTTCAGGCCGATCTGCTGCAGTTCGTCCAGCAACAGTCGCGCTCGCAGTTCGACCTGATCACCTGTGTCGGGGTGCTGCATCATCTGCAGGTGCCCGACATCGCCGCCTTGCTGAGTGCCTTGCGATCCCGATTGAGTCCTGGCGGACGGATATTGCTGGCCGAACCCATCACCGGGGCCACCGAGCCGCCGGCGATCAGTGCCTGGAACCGGCAGGCGCTGGGCGGCACTCGCGATTTCGTCGGCGAATTTCCGCAGGATCCGGACGAGGCGCCGCTGGAGGAATCGGCATGGCGTCAGGCAATTGCTGGCGCCGGCCTGGTCAGTGTCGCGGAGAACCGCATGTGGGAATGTTCGACCAGCGAGGAATTCCCCAACACCGCCGAGCGCGAGGCCCTGCGCCAGCTGATCGCAGCGCATCCGGGTGGGAACATTCTCGCGCTGCTGCTCGGCGCTGCCTGAGCGCCGAAGCCGGGGCCCTCGACGGGACTGTTGGACCAGTCCCGTCAGGTGGGCGAAGAAGCTATTTGATCCCGTGCATCCAGCGCCTGGTCAAGGGTGCGACCAGGAAGGCGACCACCGCGCAACCCAGGCCGATCCAGGTCATCAGCCAGAACAGATCAGCATATTTGGCCGACGCCTCGACCAGGTCCATGCTCTCGCCGGCAACCACATCGATTGAGGCCAGCTTTCCGAACATGGCGGCCAGCACTTCGGAAAATGCGGTCGCCAGGAACCAGGTGCCCATCATCAGGCTGGCGACGCGGGCGACGCTCAGCTGGGTGACCGCCGACAGTCCGACCGGCGACAGGCACATTTCGCCAATCTCCAGAATCAGATAGGCCAAGACCAGCCACCAGACGCTGGCCATCGCCCCGGTTGCCCCGACTTCCTCGGCCGCGATCGCCAGCGGGATGAATGCCAGGCCGGCAAAGACCAGTCCGATGGCGCTCTTGATTGGCTTGGAGGGATTGGCGCCCAGCTTGTCCAGCCAGCCCCAAAGGACGGTGAAAATCGGCGCCAGCAGGACAATGAACATGGCGCCGAGGAAAGTCAGTGAGCCCGCGGTCTGTGGCAGCACCAGCAAGTCACGTACCAGGAACACGCCAACGAGCGCGAACACCAGGCCGAAAATCAGCTTCGGCGCCGATGAATCCGGATTGCGGTCAGACAGCTGCGCGGCGACAAAGAACGAGGCCGGTGCCAGCAGCAGCGACAGGGTGGACCACGGCCACGGCTGGTGATCGGCAATCACGAAGCTGGGGAACAGCTCCTTGGTCAGCAGCCGGTCGGTGAAGGCGACCCAGGAACCATAGGTCTGCTCGTACAGGGTGAAGAACACCAGGGCCCAGAAGATCAGCAGCATCAGCGCGATCATGCGGTCGCGTTCGACCGGGCTGCACTGCTTGAGAATGAAGCCCAGGAACCAGATCAGGACCGCGCCCAGGGTCACCAGCATCAGCATCAGCGCCAGCGAGACGTGCTCGCCCAGGGTGAAGGCGCCATTGGCCGATGCCCACATCAGCCAGGCCAGGGGCAACAGGCCCAGCACCGAGCCCAGATAGATCAGTTTCTCGCGCGACAGTCCGGCCATCAGCGGGCGTCGAAGGTCCGTCGGATCAGGCGGTTCGGCGTGTCCTTCCAGATATTTTTGTCCCCAAAGGAACAGGCCGAGGCCCAGAATCATGCCGATACCGGCGGCGCCAAAGCCGTAGCGCCAGCCCAGGGTTTCGCCCAGATAGCCACAAACCAGCGAGGCGAACAGCGCTCCGAGGTTGATCCCGGCATAAAACAGCGAAAAGCCCGAATCACGGCGCGGATCGTTTTCGCTGTAGAGCCGACCGACGATGGTCGAAATATTCGGCTTGAGAAAGCCCACGCCCATGATGATCAGTGCCAGCGAGGTGTAGAAGACCAGCAGGGCGCTGGTGTCACGCACTACCACACCATCGACATTGCTTGCCTGGCTGCCCTCTACCGCCATCCCCAGGTGTCCCAGACAGAGCAGGATGCCGCCAAATACCACGGCCTTGCGCAGGCCCAGGTAACGATCGGCCAATAGCCCGCCGATCACCGGGATCGCGTAAACCAGACCTCCATAGGCGCCGATCACGTCATAGCCGGCATCGTCACCAAACAGGTGGTATTTGGTTAGATAGAGGAACAGCAGCGCCTTCATCCCATAAAAGGAAAAGCGCTCCCACATCTCGGTAAAGAAACAAACATAAAGACCCTTGGGATGGCCCATGAATTCGGCGGTAGCGGGTTGGGAGCTCACACGATCGGCCTGTACTGGACTGAAGTCGGCGAGAATAGCACCGGCCGGGGAATCCCATCGGCTTTGTCCCGCGGGGAGGTCGAAGGGCTATCTGGATGATCAACAATCGGGCCCACTTTTCCTTAGAAATCAACTTTGTTGCAGTATTTCCCTTGTCCGTAGTGCATCGCCTGTGGAAGAATCGGGGCGACTCCGCAAGGAAGTGCAGAGTGTGATTGACCCGGATGGCTACAGACCCAATGTCGGAATAGTCCTGATGCACGACTCCGGACGCCTTTTCTGGGCCCGGCGAGTCAAACATGACGGCTGGCAGTTCCCGCAAGGCGGAATGAACACCGACGAGACCCCGGAAGAGGCGATGTACCGGGAGCTCTATGAAGAAACCGGTCTGCTGCCCGAGCACGTACAGATTCTCTCGGCGACGCCCGGCTGGCTGCGCTACCGCCTGCCCAATCACTTCGTGCGCCGCAACTCCCGTCCCCGCTGCATCGGGCAAAAGCAGGTGTGGTTCCTGCTGCGCCTGCTGGGCGATGAGGAGTCAGTCAATCTGGACGCCTGCGACAAGCCCGAATTCGACCAGTGGCGCTGGGTGGACTTCTGGTACCCGGTGCAGAACGTCGTGCCGTTCAAGCGCTTCGTCTATGAGCGGGCATTGCGGCATCTTTCGAATGCGGCCAGGACCATCAGCGAGATCCCCAATTTTCAGCCCAGTCCGCTCAGCCGCAATCGCAGCGGCTACCGACGAGACCGCAACCGCAGCGAGCGCGCCACCGGCTAAGTTCGGCGCGCGCGAAGCATCCGCACCGGCACGTTGTCATTGCAATGCCGCGCCCCCCGCGTGCCGGGTGCGAATCCGCTGTTGCTAGGAGCGAGCTTGCTCGCGATCAGGTCCTGAATTCGACGCGACCCTAGCGTTCCGGCCGGCACGTTCCCGGAACATGCCGCGCCGCCTCGCGCGCCAAATGCCGCCCGCGGAGCTTGCTCCGATCAGATCCCTCATCCTGCGGCATGCCCGTACTCAACGCGTACAAAGGATGCTCTTGCGCAAATCGTTGCCTTCTCCGCCAGCCAGGCCGCCCGCTCGCGCAGTCGGGCGGAGCTTCCACCTTTTCTTCACCCTCCATCACGGGTAACATCGCGGCCGCCTCAAGGTGTCCGTCGTCCAGTCAGTCTGGCGTCGGGTGAAACGGGAAGTCGGTCAAAGTCCGACGCTGCCCCCGCAACGGTAGGCGAAGTCTGGTTTCGACAACGGTCGTTTCCAGAACCACTGATCGGTAAGCCACTGCGCGCAATTGGCCGTGGGAAGGTGATCAGTGCTCGGGCCCCGCCCGCTTCGTGAGTCCGGAGACCGGCCTTGGAGCTCCCTTAGACCTGGTGTCGCGGCGGGCGGCATGGCGTCGATCTCAGCTGCGTCCGCGGCTGATCGGTTTCGCCGTCCGTATCCCAGCACCCCTCAAGCTCGCGGGCGGCGAGCGCCATGGAGTTTTTCCAATGCGAACCCCGATTTCGATTGCGCTGGCGGCGACGCTGGCAGGTCCTGTTCTGGCCGAAGCGCCATCACCGCTGTCTCCGGTGCTGGTCACCGCAACCCGCAGCCCGCAGCCGCTGGATCAATCCCTGGCCTCGGCCGTGGTGTTCGACCGTGAGGCCATCGAGCGCAGCCAGGCGCTGGATCTGGTCGAGCTGTTGCGCCATGCGGTGGGGGTGGAAATCAGCCGCAACGGTGGGCCCGGCGGCGCCAGCACGGTGTTCTTGCGCGGCGCCAATTCCAACCAGACGCTGGTCCTGGTCGATGGGGTCAGAGTGTCCTCAGTCACCACCGGGGCGGCGGCCTGGGAACAGCTGCCGCTGGATCAGGTCGAGCGGGTCGAGATCGTTCGTGGTCCCCGAGCGGCGCTTTGGGGCTCTGATGCGATTGGCGGCGTGGTGCAGATCTTCACCCGGGTGCCTGATGGCGGCTCAGCGCGGCTCAGCGCCGGGCGCTATGCCGACTATTTCGCCGGCGTCGGTATCGGCGGACGCAGCGGCAATCTCACCATTGGCGGCAGCGCCGGTCGGCGCACGGTGGAGGGCTTTTCGGCACAGAACGCGAACGGCTTCGGTTTCGATCCGGATGACGACGGCTACCGCTACACCGACCTCAGCTTCGGCCTGGACTGGCAGGACGGCGAGTCTATTCTGAGTCTGCGCAGCTTCAGCCGCGACGGCGAGATCGAATTCGATCAGGGCGACAGCGAAGCGATCAATCGTGGCGCCTCGCTGAGCTGGCAGGGCACCGCCGGTGCCTGGCGGCCCAGTCTGCAGCTGGGCTGGTCGATGGATGATGTGGATACGCCGGCCTTTGGCAGCGTATTCGAAACCCGGCGCTGGAGCGCGGATCTGAGCGCCGAGCGCGCGATCGGGGAACAACATCAGCTGACCCTGCTGGCCAATCTGCTCAACGAGAGCGGTCGCTACGGCGATGCCTTCGCCGGCGATCTATTCGACCAGGATCGTGGTGCGCTGGCGCTGGCGGGATTGTGGCAGTGGCGCCTGGGTGCGCACCGAATCGAGGCGGCGTTGCGGGTTGACGACTATGATGGCTTCGGTAGTGAGTGGTCTCCGCGGTTGGGCTGGAGCTGGGAGTTGACCCCCAATCTGCGCCTGATCAGCTCGGCGGGCGAAGGCTTCAGGGCGCCCAACTTCAACGAGCTCTACTTCCCCGGTTTTGGCGGTCAATTCGCGGGCGACCCCAACCTGGATCCCGAGCGCTCGCAGGCGCTGGAACTGCGCGCCGAATGGCGTGCTCAGGCGCAATGGCGCTGGGCGCTGTCGACCTACCGCAACGATGTCGAGGATCTGATCGCTTTTGCCGGGGTGGACTTCCAGGCCATCAATATCGCCCGAGCCAGGCTGCAGGGCGTCGAACTGGAAGGACGCTGGGACGGTGAGGCTACCTGGGTGGAGGGCAGCATGGCCTGGCAGAATCCGCTCAATCGGGACACCGATCAGATTCTCCCGCGCCGGGCCAAGCGCAATGCCCATCTGGCTGCGGGCTGGGCCTTCGACGACTCCCTGGCGCTGGGTGCAGAGATTGACTACGCCTCCCGCCGCTTCGATTTCGGCCAGCCGCTGGACGCCTACAGTCTGCTCGCGTTAACTGCCGACTGGCGACTGAATCCGGACTGGCGGGTGCAGCTGCGTGGCGACAATCTGACCGACGAAGACTACGAGCTGGCGTCGGGCTTCAATACGCCCGGGCGCAGCCTTAGCGTCACGCTGCGCTGGGGGCAGTAGCGATTGCACACCCGGGTCAGACCAGACCCGGGTCAGCCCGGCGGTGAGTCGGCAGCAATCAAGCCCGCCTCGCGGAAGCCGCTGCGCAGATGCAGATCGCGCTGTGGGAACGGGATCTCGATGCCGTTTTCGCCGAGCGCGGTTTCAATTGCCCAGTTGTACGCCGCGATGACGCGGCCGGGACGCTTGATCGCATTCTCCTCACCGACCCAGACCAGCAGCTCGAAGTTTAGGCTGGAGTCGCCGAACTCCACTAGCCAGACCTCCGGCCGGTGCTTTTCGCTATCGGTCTTGGAGTAGGGCACCCTGCTGGCCGCCTCGGTAATCGCCTTGGCGACCAGATCCTTGTCGCTGCCGTAGGCGACGCCGAAAGGAATCCGGAATCGGCGCAGCGTCTCGCGCATGGTCCAGTTGGTGACCCGACTGTTGATGAACTCGCTGTTGGGCACCACTACGTCGATGTTGTCGTTGGTGGTGACCAGGGTGGAGCGAAAGTTGATCTCGCGCACTTCTCCGGTCACCCCGGACTCCAGTTCCACGTAGTCGCCGACCTTCATCGAGCGTTCGAAAAACAGGATCAAGCCGGAGACGAAGTTGTTGACCAGGCCCTGCAGGCCGAGGCCCACGCCGACGCCAACCGCGCCGGCAACGATGGCCAGCTTGGAGAAATCAATTCCGATGCTGCTCAGCGCGAGCAGGATACCGAGCGCAAACAGGCTGTAGTGCAGCATCTGCTTGAGCGCGTAAACCGAAGCCGGATGAAAGCTGGGTCTTTCGCGGGTGAAGCGGTCTATCGCCCGACCAACGATGCGGCTGAGCACCAGGAAGGCGACGAAGATCAGCAACGCGCTCAACAGCGAGAAGGCGCTGACTGTGGTTTCACCGAGTGAGAACAGCGGATGGCCCAGCCATTGCCCGACGGTGCGCAGTAGCTGAGCCAACTCGTTCATAGCGGATTACCCTTGCGGTGGTTGCCTTGCGGAAGCCGGGGAACGCATCAGGCGCTCCCCGGGCGGGCGAACTAGTCTTCCTCGGCCTTGGGCTTCCAGGCCTCCACCAGCTGTTTCTGCACCTGAGCCGGCACCGCCTCGTAGTGGCTGGGCTCGATGCTGTAGCGTCCCTGACCCTGGCTGATAGCCTTGAGCTCAGTCTGGAACTCACCGATCTCGCTCAAGGGCACCTGGGCCTTGACCACGATCTCGCCCCCCTTGAGCGAGTCGGTGCCGTTGATACGCGCGCGCTTCCCGGCCAGCGATGCGGTGATGTCACCCACGTGATCTTCCGGAACGATCACGTCGAGGGTGACGATGGGCTCCAGAATCACCGGCTTGGCCTTGGCGATGCCATCCAGAAAGGCCTTTTTGCCGGCCATTGCAAAGGCCACTTCCTTCGAATCCACCGGGTGGTACTTGCCGTCGTAGACGGTGACTTCGATGTCCTGAAGGGCGTAGCCGGCGATCGCGCCGCCGCTCAAAACCTGATGGATGCCTTTCTCCACCGCCGGAATCAGGTTGTGCGGGATTGCCCCGCCGACCACCTGGTTGACGAAACGAAAGCCCTCACCGCGCTCCAATGGCTTGACCCGCAGGAACACTTCGCCGAATTGCCCGGCGCCACCGGTCTGCTTCTTGTGACGATGATGGCCTTCGGCGCTGCCGTTGATGGTTTCGCGGTAGGCGATTCGCGGCGGGCTGGTGCTGACCTCGACTCCGAAGCGCTCGCTCAAGCGGGCCAGCATCACCCGCAGATGCAGGTCACCCAGACCGCGGACCACGGTCTCGTTGAGTTCGGCATGGTGCTCCACGTGGAAGCAGGGGTCTTCCTCGCTGAGCTTGTGCAGCGCGCCGGAGAGCTTCTGTTCCTGGCCGCGGGTTGCCGGTTCGATGGCCAGGCCAAACATCGAGGCCGGCATTGCGATGGGCTTGAGGTGGTAATGATCCTCGTCGTGGGAGTCGTGCAATACCGCGTCGAAGTGGATCTCTTCGACCTTGGCGACTGCGCAGATATCACCGGCGATGGCTTCTTCCACCTCGGCGTGATCCTTGCCGAAGATCTTGAAAAGATGGCCCACCTTGAAGGGCTTGCGGCCGTCTCCGATCAGCAATTGTGAGTCGCGTTTGACGGTTCCCTGATAGACCCGGAACAGGCTCAGCTTGCCCACGAAGGGATCGTTGATGATCTTGTGAACGTGGGCGATCACGTGCTTGTCCGGCGCCGCTTCAACAGTTGCAGGAACCGCCTCATCGCCTTCGCCGATCAGGAACTCCGGGGGATTGCCCTCGGCCGGGTTGGGCAGCAGGCTGATCGAGAACTGCAGCAGTTCCTCCACCCCCACGCCGCTGCGCGCCGAGCAGAAGCAGACCGGCACCAGATGACCTTCGCGCAGACACTGCTCGAAGGCGTCATGCAGTTCCTGCGGGGTGAGCTTGGCCTCCCCGTCCTCCAGGTATTTCTCCATGATCTCGGGGTTGACCTCGACCACCTGATCGATGATCTGCTGATGGAAATCAGCGACTGGTCCCAGGTCGCTCTCGCCCTTGGCGTGAAAGAAGCAATCGACGACCTTGCTGTTGCCGTCAGCCGGGAGGTTGATGGGCAGGCACTGGCGTCCAAAGGTGTCCTGGATCTCCGCCAGCAGACTGGCGATATCAACGCCCTCGGCGTCGATCTTGTTGACCACGATCATGCGCTCGTTGGAGCGCTTGCCGGCGCGGGCCATCAGCCGAATGGCGCCGTGTTCGATGCCATTCTGCGCGTTGATCACGACCGCGACGGTCTCGACCGCGGCCATCGCCGCCAGGGTCGGCCCGCGAAAGTCCGGGTAACCGGGGGTGTCGATCAGATTGAAATGGGTGTCGTTGTGGTCGAAGCTGCACAGGCAGGTGTTGAGCGAGTGGCCGCGTTCCTTCTCCATCGGGTCGTGATCGGAAACGGTGTTTCCGCGCTCGACAGTGCCCTGGCTCTGAATCGCGCCGGCGGCCGCCAGCAGCGCTTCAAACAACGTGGTTTTCCCGGCCCCAGGGTGGCCGGTTAGTGCAATGTTTCGGATGGTCTCCATGGCGAAGCGCGACATAGCTGTTCCCTCCCGGTCGATGACATCAATCTGCTGGTGGTTCGGACCCAGCGTCATGATCTGATTGTTGCGGTCACCGGCTGGTGCCCGCCTGCCCATGTCCCCGGCTGCAAGGTCGCTGTCATGCCGGTGTCATAGCGCAAGACTCACAACTGTGCCGCCGGGCGTCAAGGGGCATCATGCGCCGACCTTGCGCTCGGCGACGGAGCCGGGCTCAGCACGCGCTGGAATTGGAATCGATCGACCAGTGCTGCAGGCGATCCACCAGTCGATTGGCGAGTGGGCTCAGCAGCGGCTGCAAGTGATCCGCATCCTCGATCAGCCATCGCTTGGCGGCCAGCGAGCGGGCCAGAGCGAGGCCGCCGTCGTTTGCTGCAGCCGGGTCGCGATCACCCACGATCAGCAGGGTGTCCACCGCAGCGGGTGCCGCCCGCCACCGCTGGGCCTGGGTCAGGGCGAGTGAAGATTCGTCCCGCCAGCGCTGGTGCGCGTAGTAGCAATCCAGATCACTGGCGCCGGCCATGTGGCGGCGGGTGCTGCTTAATGGCTTGGCGCCGCGCCAGTGAATCAGAGGTCCAGGAAAGGCACTTGCCGGTGTGCCAGGGCAGGGGGGATTGATCAGCACCAGGCGCGTGCGTTGGTGGCGGGCGGCGAGTTGCCAGGCCAGCACCGCACCCATGCTTGCGCCGACAATCAGGTCGACCCGTGCAGCGCTGGCGATCTGATCCAGCTGTTCCAGATATTGGTCCAGTCCAGTTTGCGCCAGGCCGTGTTTTCCGGGTGTCAGCTGCGGCGTCAGGGCCCCGATACCCAGCGCTTCCATTCGCCGCTGCCAGCGCCCCCATTGCCAGCTCCCACCGCCCGCTCCGTGAATCAGCAGCCAGCTGGGTGAGGTGTCAGAGCGCTTCATTGGTCGTGTTCAGCATTTGTTTATCTAACTGAATTCGAATTCCAAACAGCAGAATCATTCATAATTCATTCAATTCGCGGGTCTTATCGTGCTTGCAACGGCGCATATGGCGCCCTGATAGTCTACGAAGAGGAGCAACGACATGACGGTTTCAAGCTTCAAGCAAGTCGGGTTGGCCTGCTTGGCAGGCGCTCTGATGGCCACGCCGGCCTTTGCCGCGCATGACCGTCAGGTGGAATATGACTTTGCTCAGGTAGTTGACGCTCAGCCCATTTTTGCCGAAGTGCAGGTGGCTGATCCAGAACGCGTTTGCTGGAGTGAGCCGGTTCGCTATGTGGATCGAGGCCATCGCGGCCATCAATCCTCGGGCGCGGGCACCGTCATTGGCGGCCTGATCGGCGGCGCGATCGGCAACCAGTTCGGTCATGGACGCGGACGTGCCGCGGCGACCGCCGCAGGACTGTTGATCGGTGCCTCGATCGGCAGCGAACACGACCGCTACAACGATCGCGGCTACCGCGGTCGCGGCCATCGCGAATATGTGCGTCACGAAGAGGTTTGCGAGTATCGCGACCAGTACCGCACCGAGCGCGAGGTGGTGGGCTACGACGTGACCTATGAATACAACGGTCGCGTTGGCCATACCCGCACCGAACTGCCGCCGGGGCAGGAGATCCGGGTCCGCGTCTCGGTTGATCCGGTTGGCTACTAGATCCACCGGAATCGGGCGCGCGCCATCGGCGCGCGTCCGCTTTATCGCTTCCGAGCGACGCCCATCGGAAGCTCGTCCAGATCCGAAAAAGGCGCTGCCCTGAACCGTTCCGGCTCGGCAATCGCCTGACTCAGCATCGGGACGCAATCATCGCCCCAGTAGCGCTGCCCCTCGAACACCGCGGTGGGTACGCCGAATACCCCATCCGCCAACGCGGCTTCGAAGTTGTCGCGCAGCTGCTGTTTGATCCGCGGGTCGGTCAGGGCTGCTGCGGGATCTTCGATGCCCAGTTGCGCGGCCAGTAAGGTGGCTTCATCTGGCTGGCTGGGATCTCTTCCCTGCGCCCAGACAAATTCCAGCACGCTGCTGACTGCCGACTCGGTGCTGCCAGCAGCAATGCACAGGCGCAGGGCGTTCAAGGGGTTGAAAGGATGGGCCGGGGGGAAATGGAACGGGATCCGCTCCTCCTCTGCGCGCCACTGCACCAGCCGGTAGGTAAACTGGCGTTTGCTGGGAATCTCGGCAGGGCCAACGTTTCCGTAGTGGTCGAGCAAGCCGGCGAACAGGATCGGGCGCGGCTGCATGCGCGCGCGCAGACCGGCTCGCTGGAGGTGATTCCAGGCCAACCAGGCGAACGGCGAGATCGGGTCAAAATACCAGGGGATCAGGCTCACAGGCTGGGCGACTCGGGAACAGGGATTCGCCGAGTTTGTGGTCAGCCGTGGGCTGCGGGCAAGCGCCTGCGGCGATTGCCCGCTTCGGCGATCAGCCCGCGGCGCGCCGACTGGCCTGCTTGCGGGCGTTCTCGGTGAGCTGCTTCTTGCGCAGGCGAACCGCCTTCGGAGTCACCTCTACCAGCTCATCATCATCGATGAATTCCAGCGCCTGCTCCAGCGACATCCGCACCGGCGGAACCAGATTCAGCGCATCGTCCTTGCCGGCGGCGCGCACGTTGGTGAGCTGCTTGGCCTTGAGCGGGTTGACCGTGAGGTCGTTGTCCTTGGCGTGGATGCCGACCAGCTGACCTTCGTAGACCTCGTCGTTGGCGTTGATCATCATTTTGCCGCGGTCCTGCAGGTTGAACAGCGAATAGGCCGGAGCCACTCCGGTACCGTTGCTGATCATCACCCCGTTCTGGCGCTGGGCAATCCCGCCCGGCAGGCGCGGTCCGTAGTGATCAAACACGTGGAACAGCAACCCGGTGCCGGCGGTGATGGTGCGGAACTCGGTCTGGAAGCCAATCAGCCCACGCGCCGGAATGATGTACTCCAGCCGCACCCGGCCCTTGCCGTCGGGCTCCAGATTGCGCAGTTCCGCCTTGCGCTCGCCGAGGCGCTCGATCACGCCGCCCTGATAGGCCTCGTCGAGGTCCGCCACCAGGTGCTCGTAGGGCTCCATCAACTCGCCATCGATTTCCTTGATGATCACCTCGGGTCGCGAAACGGCCAGCTCATAGCCCTCGCGGCGCATCGTTTCGATCAAAATGGAAAGGTGCAACTCACCGCGTCCGGAGACCTTGAAGCTGTCACCGTCCTCGGTGTCTTCGACCCGGAGCGCGACGTTGTGCAGGGTTTCACGGATCAGTCGGTCACGAATCTGGCGGCTGGTCAGGAACTTGCCGTCACGACCACAGAAGGGTGAGTCGTTGACCCGGAAGAACATGCTGATGGTGGGCTCGTCGACGGTCAGCGGCGGCAGCGCCTCGACCGCGCTGGGATCGCACAGGGTGTCGGAGATGCCGAGCTTCTCCACCCCGGTGATCGCAACGATGTCGCCGGCGTGGGCCTCGCTGACCTCGCGGCGCTCCAGACCGTGGAAGCCCAGCACCTGCAGGACTCGGCCCTGGCGCTTGGCGCCATGGCGGTCCACCACGGTCACCGCCATGTTGGTCTTGACCGTGCCGCGCTCGATCCGGCCAATGCCGATGATGCCGACGTAGCTGGAGTAGTCCAGCGAAGTGACCCGCATGCGGAAGGGCAGGTTGCGGTCGACCGGTGGTGGCGGGACCCGCTTGATGATGGTTTCAAACAGCGGATCCATGTTGCCCGAGCGCACGCTGTTCTCCAGCCCGGCATAGCCGTGCAGGGCCGAGGCATAAACCACCGGAAAGTCCAGCTGCTCGTCATTGGCGCCGAGGCGGTCGAACAGATCGAAGGTCTGATTGACCACCCAGTCGGTGCGGGCGCCGTCGCGATCGACCTTGTTCACCACCACGATTGGGTTGAGGCCCTGCTCGAAGGCCTTCTGGGTCACGAAGCGGGTTTGCGGCATCGGGCCGTCCACCGCATCGACCAGCAGCAGCACCGAGTCGACCATGCTCAGCACGCGCTCCACTTCGCCGCCGAAGTCGGCATGGCCGGGCGTGTCGACGATGTTCACCCGCCATTCCTCACCGTTGGCGTCGGTCCACTTGATCGCGGTGTTCTTGGACAGAATGGTGATCCCGCGCTCGCGCTCCAGATCGTTGGAGTCCATCATCCGGTCCGGCGACTTGTCGCGCTCGGACAGCGTTCCGGACTGCTTCAGCAGCTGGTCAACCAGAGTGGTCTTGCCGTGGTCGACGTGNNGGGCGATGATGGCGATGTTGCGCAGCTTCTCGGTCATGATCTTCTAGCTAGGTAAGGGGCGTGAACTTCCTTCGTTCACTCGCAACAACGCCGCCCATCGCAGCGCGATCGGCGGGCACGGGTCACGAATCAGGAGGTAGCGGGCGCGGAGTATAGCTGGCCTTTGTCGAGCACGAGCTCTTGAATGCGGGAAATTCCCGAATTCGGTCGGTCTGGCTTCAGGAATGGGCGCCTTTCGACCCGCGCTGGGTGATGCAAAGCCTCAGGACATCGGTGAAGCGGTGGACTGTGGGGTTATCCAGCCTAGGGTGCCCCGCGGCTGGGTGGACGCGCCGAGAGGTAGCCGCGACCGCGTTCCATCATCGAAACGAATGCCACTTCATCGCCAGCACGCACCGCGCGGATCAGCTCTGCTACTGCGCGCTCCAGTCCCTCCAGTGCCTGACAGCCGTGGGCGTTGAGCTTCTGGATCTCGAAGTAGAGTCGGGGATTTTCGTTGGCGACCTGACTGGCGACGGCGAGCTGGCGGTCAAAGGTGGTGCTGGACAGCTGCGCCAGGCGCGGCGCGGCTGCGCCGGAATCGGTGAGCGCGGCAAAAAAAGCGATGTTCACCGCATGGGAGAGCCCCAGCACATAGGCAATCAGCTGGTCGTGCTCGTCCAGATCCATGTCCACCAGATCGGCACTGGTCGCGCTGAACAGCTCTCGTGCCTGGGCGACTGCGGCCGGATTGCCCAGGTCAACGAAGATGACGTGGCGACCGGAGAGCAGGACGGTGTCAGGGCCGAACATGGGGTGCACCGAACAGATTCGCAGCCCGGCCGCGGCGGCCCCACGCAGCGCGCCGGCAAGCGGGGTCTTGAGCGAGCCGACGTCGAAAATCAAACCCTGCGGGCGCCGTTCGGTTAGCTGTTCCAGCAGCTTCGCGCTGGCACCCAGCGGCGCCGAGATCACAATCAGGTCTTGATCGAGTGCGCTCTCGCGCCAGTCCGCATGCCACGGCAGATGCGGGTCGCTCGGGCGTTTGGGATCGGCGACCTCGACCGCAAATCCCTGGTCGGCCAGGAATCGCGCCATCCAGCCGCCCATTTTGCCGCTGCCGCCGATCACCAGCGCGCGGCGCCCCTGGCCGGTGCCGGACCAGCGCACCCGATCCTGTTCCTGGGTGGTCAGCGAGGAGCCAATCAGCCTGCGCATGACCTCTTCGGCCAGATCCTCAGCCAGGCCAGCCTCACTGGCCGCTCGTCGAACCTTGTCCAGAACCTGGCGCTCGCGCCTGAAATCCCGCAGCTGGCCGCCGGCGGCGTGCTTGACCTTGCCAATCTCGGCCACGATCGCCTGACGTTCGGCAATGGTGCGGATCAGTAGCGCATCGACTTCGTCCAGACGCGCGCGCAGCCGGTCGAGATCAGGGGAGGATTGGGATGGGGTGTGTTCGGACATGGAGACAGGCCAGTAGTCGGTGGTGCGCCACTTCGGGCGCCGGAATGCTAACCGAACCCGGGCCCATCCCTCCCGGGAAGTCGATCTCGCTGGAAGCCTTGCTAGCCGGCGATGTAGTGCGAGAGCTGTTCGATCTCGAACTGCTGATCGGAGATCACCGCCTTGACCAGATCGCCGATGGAGAGCATGCCTACGATCTTCTCGCCGTCGACCACCGGCAGGTGACGAATTCGGTTTTCGCTCATCAGCCGCATGCAGGCGTCCACGGTGGCATCTTCCCCGGTCGTAATGACCGTGGCGGTCATGACGTCGCGCACCGGTGTTTCGCGGGAGGCGCGACCCTTGAGAATGATCTTGCGCGCGTAGTCGCGCTCGGAAACGATTCCCACCAGACGCTCGCTCTCCACCACCAGCAGGGCGCCGACGCTGCGCTCAGCCATCTGGGTAATGGCTTCGTACATCATCTGCTCAGGCCTTACCGAATAGGTTTCCCGGCCCTTGATATCCAAAAGCTGTCTGACAGTGCGCATGCTCGCCTCCGATATGCTGTCCCGGGCCTTGAGCTTAGCCCGAGATGCACACTGGTAGAAATAGTTTTCAGCTTTGCAACCAATCATCTTGCGCACGGCGGTCGTGAACCCTTGGCTAGTCAGCGCGTTAGACTCTCAGCATGCGGACCTGCAGGGCAGTGGAGGTCTTTGGTCTGAAGCCTGGCAAGGAGCAGTAGTGGCTGTTACGCGGTTGGATGCCCAGATCGAGATGATCGAGCGCCTGCTCGAGCGTCATCCGGATCCGGTGTTGCGTATCGATGCGGGACTGCGCCTGCGCGCGGCCAATCCGGCGGCCCACCGGCGATTCGGTCCTTTGTCGCTGGACAGTTCGGGGCCGATTGGTCTGGAGGAATGGTTCACTCCTGATGACGTCGAGGCGATTCACGCACTGCTGGAAGTAGAGCCCGAACTGCTGCAGCGTGATCTGCAGATCAGCGGGCGCGCCTCGTGGTCGGGCAACTGGACCCTGACCGTAGAGGAGTGGGACATCGTCGATCCAGAGACCGGCGGCTTTGTGCTGGTCTTCAGCGAGTCGAGGTCCGATTCGCCCTTCAATCAGCGCTGGCAGCGGCTCAACAGCCTGTGGAGCATGGCTTCGGGCATCGCCCATCTGTTCAATAACCGCCTGACGACAGCGCTGGGAAATGTATTCCGTCTACGCGCGCGCGTGGCTCGCGATACCGAGGCCATGGCGCCGTTGGAGCAGATGGAGTCGGCGCTGCTTTCGATGGATCGGCTGACTGGAGAATTGCTGAGATTCACCGGAACCGGTGATCTCAATCTGACGCCGCTGGATTTGAGCCGCTGGGCCGCCGATGTGGTGGGTAATCTGCAGCGGGGGCTGCCGAAAGACGTGACCCTGGAGCTTGCCCCGCCGGAGGGTCGACTGCAGGTGATGGGCGATGACGTTGCGCTGGAACAATGTGTGGGCGCGATTGTGCAGAACGCCTGTGACGCGCTGGAGGGCCCGGGCAACATCCAGATGGAGATCAAGCGGATGGCGGTTGCCAGCGTGCGATTGCTGGAGCCCTGGTGGATGGAGCCGCAGGCGCCGGCTTACGCGGTGATTCAAATCCGTGACAACGGGCCGGGAATTGATCCAGAATTGATCGAGAAGGCCGTGGAGCCATTTGTCACATCCCGTCAGGCGGGCCGCGGTCTGGGTTTGGCAGTTGCGTTGGGCATCGCGCACGGCCATCACGGCGGGTTACACATCACCCGGCAGCCCGCAGGCGGTACCCAGGTGGAGGTCTTCTTGCCGCTTTCCGCTGACCACAACCCCGGTCGTACTGCTTCAGGGCGTAGCCATGGCCCGTAGGCGCCATCACGCCACCACCAAGCGACTGGCGCTGGATGAACGCGCGGAGACGCCGCCGAAGGCGCCGGAAGCGTGCATCGTGGTCGTGCAGGGCAAACAGCTGGGGCACCGAATCGAGGTGGGAGAAAACGCCATCACCATCGGGCGAGCGCCCGAGTGCGAGCTGTGCCTGCCCGATCACAGCGTTTCCAGGCGCCATTGCCGCGTCGAGATGTTTTCGGGTCACTACGAAATCAGCGATCTGGGGTCCACCAATCAGACCTTTGTCAACGGGGTAGCGGTGGATCGTGCGGCCCTCAATGACGGCGACCGGATCGAAGTCGGGCGCAACGTACTCAAGTTCTTCGGCAAGGAAAGCGGGGAAGCCGATTATCACAGCGTGCTGCTGGAACTGGCACTGCGCGACAGCCTGACCGGATTGCTGGTGCGGCGCCGCTTTCGGGAACTGCTCGATTCCACCCTGGCGACCGCCAGCAGGCCGCTGGACGTGGGGCTGATGATCCTGGATCTGGACCACTTCAAGCCGGTCAACGACCGCTTGGGCCATCTGGCCGGTGATCAGGTGCTGCGGGTGTGCTCGGCAGTGTTGCGGGCGGGGGTGCCGGAACAGGCAATCGTCGGACGGCTGGGTGGCGAAGAATTTTCCGTCCTGTTGCCCAAAACCACGGCGAAGGAGCTGGTCTCGTTGGCCGAAGCCTTGCGCGAGGAGCAGGCACGGCAGGCAGTCCGGATCGAGGAAGAGGTAGTTCAGGTGACTGTGAGTATCGGCTGCGCGATGTGGCAGCCATCGATGCAGGACGCGGGTACCCTGTTGCGCTGTGCCGACAAGGCGCTGTACCAGGCCAAGGAAACCGGTCGCAATCGGGTGGTGATGTTCAAGGTCTAGCGCGACCTGGGCAATCTCCCGCGTATGGGAGCCAAGCCCGATGGCCGTGATCAGCTGCCGAGCATGCGCCGCTATCGATACTTGGCAGGTGATCCGGTATTTACCACCACCACCCGAGCGCCGCGCCTGATCAGACCCAAATCCAGGATCTGAGGCAGCGCAGCCAGGCAGGCGGCACCCTCCGGGCAAAGGGCGACCGGGCACTGCTGCTGCCGCGCCGATGCCAGTTCGGCGTCGATCGCCGCTTCGCTGACTGCCAGCGCCGCGCCGCCGGTGCGGGCAATGATGTCGAGCACCTTGAAGTGGCCAATCCCGCCCGGGACGTTGAGTCCGACTGCCTGCGTATGGCCCGCCTCGGCGGCTACGCTGTCGCTGCGGCCGTGCTGAAAGGCTCGAACCAGGGGTGCGGTCTGCTCGCTCTGCACGCAGATCATCCTGGGGCGCTGTGAACCAATCAATCCCAGCGCCTGCAGTTCATCAAAGGCCTTGGCCATGCCGAGGACCCCGGTGCCGCCGCCGGTGGGATAGATGATCGCGTCCGGCACTGACCATCCGCTCCGGCCGGGCTGCTGACGCGGCTCAGCCAGTTCCAGTCCCAGGGTCTTCTTGCCCTCAATCCGCCAGCCCGGCTCCTGGAAAGTGGCGCAATTGAAATAACCCTGGCTCAGCCAGTGCTCGCGGGCCCAGGCGCCGGCTTCGCGAATGGTTCCGGGGAGCGTGTGCAGGCGGATCTGATCGGGGTATTCGCTGGCCAGCGCAGCCACCCGCTGCTGGATTGGCGCGGGGGTGTCATCCGGCATCGCCACGGCCACCTTCAGGCCGGCCTCCAGTCCGTACCAGGCCAGGGAATCGCCGGCGTTGCCCTGGGTGGGGACCGCCAGCGCCCCGATCTTCAGATGCCTGGCCATCGCCACCACCATCGCCATCCCGCGGTCCTTGAAGCTGCGCGTGGGGTTGGCGCCCCAGCCCGGATGGGGCTCGCCCTCGTCCTTGATCCACAGTTGCCATCCTGCCTGCTCGGCAAGCGGGTGCGGATAGACCCATTCGGGCGTGTAGCCTTCGCCGCGGGGAACGATGGATGCGGCATCAATCGGATTGTGAATATCCAGGCCGAGCAAGGCACCAAAGCGCCACAGGTCTGGTCGGCGCGGCTGGTACCAGCGCTGATCGGGTAGTTCGGCCTTCAGCCGATCCAGATCCAGCTCCATCTGCACTGGCCTGCCGTCGGCTGGGTCCAGATTCATGGCTTGCTCGAAAGGGTAGGCGACACCGCTGGCAGTTCCACGCAGACAACGAACGTAGCTCATCCATCTTCCCTCCGGATTTGAGCGAGCGATCCTACAGCTGCTGGGCCGCCTCGCTAAGCAGTTTCAGCAATCGATCCAGCTCCAGCCGATCCTCGGCGCCGAGCGTTGCCAACAGCCGTTGCTCCAGGGCCAGCGCTGCCGGAACCACTTCGGCGTAGACCGCGCGACCCTGACGGGTCAGTCGCAGCTGACTGCGTCGGCGGTCTTCCCGGTCCGAATGCCGAGACAGCCGCTGTGATTTGACCAGGCGATCGACCGCGCGGCTGACCGCCACCTTGTCCATTGCGGTTCGCTCTACCACCTCCGAGGCGGTGAGTCCGGGAGAGGGCCCGATCACCGCCAGTACCCGCCACTCGGTCATCGACAGCGCGTAGCGTTCGGCGTAGATCGAGGCGATGGCACTGCTGGCCAGATTCGACAGCACGCTCAGTCTATAGGGCAGGAAATGTTCCAGATCCAGGCGCGAGT
>JAGRJL010000443.1 GCA_020442775.1 Lysobacterales bacterium
AGGAAGCCAAGGACCACGGCGAAGGCGGGAGCCTGGTCGGTGCACCCTTGCGCGGTTCGGTGTGGATCGTCGATGACGTCATCTCTGCCGGCACCTCGGTGCGCGAATCGGTCGATATCATCGCTGCGCAGGGCGCCACCCCGGCTGGCGTGCTGATTGCGCTGGACCGGCAGGAACGCGGTCAGGACCAGCGATCGGCGGCCCAGGAAGTGGCGCAGACATACCAACTGCCGGTGCTGGCGGTGGCCGGCCTGAGCGATCTGCTCGAATTCGTGGCGACCGATCCCCGGCTGGCCCAACATCAGCCGGCTCTGCTCGCCTACCGCGAACGCTATGGAGCCGACCGCCCGCTCTGATCGGCGGTGCGCCCAGCCAACGAATATTTACCCCGCCTGACCAGTCCGCAACCTGATCCGTGAGCGTTTAGCGCGCTTTCACCCGCGCGCAGTAGTATGTTAGTTCTGCTCGATGATTTCGGTTCGGAGAGATCCATGTCAGTTCCCAGCAAGGCGCTCATCTTTGGTGTCGGACTCAGTCTGCTGCTTGGCTTGAGCACAGCCGGTGCCGCCAAGCTCTACAAGTGGGTGGACGAAAATGGCAACGTCACCTACAGCGACAAGGTGCCGCCGGACCAGGCCAAGCAGGCGCGCGAGGAGCTCAATCAGGACGGGATCACGGTCAATCGGGTTGACCGGGCGAAGACCCCGGAAGAGCTGGCGGAGGTCTACAAGGCCGAAGAGGCCGCTCGCCAGGCCGCGCTGACCGCGGCCGAGCAGAAGCGTCAGGATCAGGCGCTGCTGGACTCCTATGCCAGCGAGAGCGACTTGACCCGCGCCTACAACCAGCGGGTGGATCTGCTTCAGCAGACCATCGAAGCGCGTGAGGTGGAAATCGGCCTGCGCGAGCAGGGCATGACCAAGCTGGTGGCGCGGGCTGCAGAGACCGAGCGCGCCGGTCGAGCGGTGCCCGACGCGCTGCGGCAGATGATCGATGGCGAGCGCAAGGAAATCGACCGGCAGCGCAGCTTCGTCAAGGACAAGAAGACTGAACTGCTGCGGGCCAAGCACGACTATGACCGCGACATCGCGCGCTATCGTGAGGTACTCGCTCGTTACCAGAAGAGTGAGTAGCGAGGGGCGACCCGATCAGCCGCCGCGCAGCGCCGGCAGAACCACAAAGAAGCCAATCGCCAGCAGCAGTGCGACCAGCGCAATGGGCAACCACAGCGGAAGGCCCGGGCGTGGTACTTCCGGGGGTAGATAGCTGTCGCCGCTTCGTGGTCCCGCGCCTGGGGGACGAGGTAATGGTTTCATAGGCCCGAAGTATATCCGCTCAGGCGTCGGCGGCGTCAGCGCCCGCTCGTAGGAAAAAGGATCTCCATGACGACCTCCCAACGACCACGCCCTTCGCGGGCAGCACCCGCGGTCGACCATCGCCTCGCCGCCCCGTTTCGCCGCGCCCGATTTGCCCTGGCGGCAGCGGCCAGGGACCAGCTTCCCCCTGATCTGGGCGGGATCGAGGTCGCCTTCGCCGGCCGCTCCAACGCTGGAAAGTCCAGCGCGATCAACGTGATCTGCGACCAGAATGGTCTGGCCAGAACCAGCAAGACACCGGGACGCACCCAGCAGCTGGTGCTGTTCGAAATGGACGATGGACGCCGGCTGATGGATCTGCCCGGCTACGGTTATGCCAAGGTCCCGGTCGCGATGCGCAGCAGCTGGCGCGATCTGGTGGACGGTTATCTGCGCGACCGGCAGAGCCTGTCCGGGCTGGTGATACTGTCCGATATCCGTCAGGCGCTGACCGACTTCGACCAGCAGATGCTGCAATGGTGCGCGGCCCGCCAGCTGCAGTGCCTGCTGCTGTTGACCAAGGCGGACAAGCTCAGCCGTGGCGCAGCATCTGCGCGGCTGCAGCAGATTCGCGCCGAGCTGGGTCG
This sequence comes from Lysobacterales bacterium, assembly GCA_020442775.1. Taxonomy (GTDB): domain Bacteria; phylum Pseudomonadota; class Gammaproteobacteria; order Xanthomonadales; family SZUA-5; genus SZUA-5. The sequence goes on from JAGRJL010000443.1 coordinate 1,940, forward strand.
TTCAGTGCAGGTGGATCAATTCTCGGCGTTGAAGAAGGACGGCGTTGACAAGGCCCGACGCTGGATTGCCGGAGTGTTGCAGCTGGACGTGACCAGCCCTGCCGCATGAAGGCGTTGTCGCCCGCAGCGCTCAGTTGATCCGCGGATCTACCCAGCGCTGAATCGCCTCGGAAGCCAGATTGATCAGCGCCACGATCAGCGCCACGGTGAGCACGCAGCCGAGCACCAGGGTGTAGTCGCGATTGATTGCCGCCTGCACCAGCAGCCGGCCAATGCCGGGCAGCCCAAACACCTGTTCCACGATTGCCGATCCGGTCAGTAGCGCAATCGCCACCGCAGGGAGGCAGGCCGCGGCCAGCGGCAGCGCCAGCGGCAGCGCGTGGCGCCAGCGGATCCGCGTCTCCGACAGGCCGCGGGTGCGCGCTGCGGCGACTGAGTCGCCGGCCATCGCCTGATCCATGCCCTGCAGCAGGGCACCCAGCAACACGCCCAGCTGCGGCCCCAGCAAGGTCAGCACCGGCAACACCCACTGGCGTGGATCGCTGCCCCAGCCGCCGGCCGGCAGCCATTGCAGGTCGACCGCGAATAGCAGGATCAGCAGCGGGGCCAGCACGAACTTGGGCAACGTCAGCAGCACGGCTGCCAGCCCCTGCACCGGCAAGCGCCAGCGCGCATGCGAGCCCAGTACGGTCAATCCGATCGCTAGCGCGATCGCCAGCAGCAGCGCAGTCCCTCCCAAACCCAGGGTCAGCGGCAGCGCCGCACTGATCAGCTCGCTGACGCTGTAGTCGGGGTACTGATAGGACGGCCCCAGGTCGCCGCGGAGCACGCCACCCAGATAGCGGATCAGCTGAGTGGGCCAGGGCTGGTCCAGTCCGTAGCGCGCTTCCAGCCGCTCCAGCACCTCCGGCGGCGCGCTGCGCTCCTGATCGAAAGGCCCGCCCGGGGCCATTCTCAGCAGCGCAAAGCTGGCAATCAGCACCAGCAGTATCGACAGCACGCTGGCGCCCAGACGCAGGCTCAGTGCGCGGATCACGGTCCCGGCGCCTGATCGCAAAAATACAGATCGCTGCTCGGGTGATGATCCAGCGGATGAATCGCAAATCCACACAGCCCGGGGCTGATCAGATGTTTGCTGGTGTAGGCGTAGATGGGCAGGATTGCCTGATCTTCCAGCAGTAGTCGCTCGGCGCTTTGCAGCAGATTCTGGCGATCGGGCGGCGATGCTTCCACCGCTGCCTGGGCAATCAGTTGGTCGAAGCGCGGATTGGCGTAGCCGACGGCATTCAGCGCCGAATCGCTGACAAAACCTTCCAGGAAGCTCATCGGATCCACGTAGTCGGCGACCCAGCCGGCACGGAATACCTGCGTTACCCGTTGCGCCCGGCGGTTGCTGACAAACACCTTCCACTCCTCGTGTCGCAGGATGGTGCGTACGCCGAGGACTTCGCGCCACTGCGCGGCGACCGCCAGCGCCAGGCGCCGATGCGACAAGCCGGTGTTGAAGCGCAGCTCCACCTGAAGCGGATTGTCGGCGCCATAGCCGGCCTGACGATAGCGCTTCTGCGCCAGCTGCCGACGCTGTTCCACCACAGCATCTCCATCCTTGCCGGGCAGTGGCGGCACCAGCCGATCCAGCGGCAACTCCCCGCCGGCGGTGATGTAGCGGGTCAGGATCTCGCGATCCAGGGCCAGGCTGAGCGCCTGGCGCAGCGCCAGATTGTCCTTGAACGGCGGCTGGGTGAGATTGAATCCGTAGTAGTAGCTCGCGTAAGCGGGGCCGACCCGTACCTGATCACCATAGCGCTCGCGCAGCTGCGCCAGCTGGCCCGGCGGCAGGCTCTCGGTCAGATGCAGCTCGCCCGCAGCGAAGCGGTTGAGCTCTGCCGCGAGGTCGTCGGTGACGTGATAACGCACCTGTTCGATGCGCGCAGGTCGAGACCCGCGGTAGCGCCGGTTGCGCTCCAGCAGTATGTGGCTTTGCGGTCGTGAGC
>JAGRJL010000444.1 GCA_020442775.1 Lysobacterales bacterium
TTCCGGTGCTGTCGGACGACAAGCTGTACGGCCGCGGCGGCGCCGATGACGGCTATTCGCTGTTCGCCTCGCTGATTGCGATCATGGCGCTGCACGAGCGCGGGCTGGATCACTCCCGCTGCGTGATCATCATTGAGGGCTGCGAGGAATCGGGCAGCTTCGATTTGCCTTTCTACATCAATCATCTGGCCGACCGTATCGGCACTCCCAACCTGGTGGTGTGCCTGGATTCCGGCGCCGGCAACTACGATCAGCTCTGGGTCACCACTTCCCTGCGCGGGATGGCGGGCGGCACCCTGCGGGTCAAGGTGCTCAAGGAGGGCGTGCATTCCGGTGACGCCAGCGGCATCGTTCCCTCTTCCTTCCGCATCGTGCGCCAGCTGCTGGATCGAATCGAGGATCCCTACACCGGCCAGATCAAACTTGATTTGATGCACGTGGATATTCCCGAGGAACGTCAGCAGCAGGCGGCCGAAGCCGCCCGGGTGCTGGGCGGCGATGTCTATTCGAAGTTCCCCTGGAATGAGGGCATGCAGCCGGTGGATACCGATCTGCAGCAGCTGGTGCTCAATCGCACCTGGCGACCGGCGCTGGCAATCACCGGTGCCGATGGTCTACCGGCGCTGCTCGATTCCGGCAACGTCCTGCGTCCGCAGACTTCGGTGAAGCTGTCGCTGCGGCTGCCCCCGACCCTGAGCGGTTCGCGCGCCAGTCAGCTGCTGAAGGAAACCCTGGAGAAGGATCCGCCCTACGGCGCCAAGGTGGAGTTCGAGGTCGAGAAATCGGCGCAGGGGTGGGCGGCGCCGGCCACGGTGCCGTGGCTGAGCGCGGCGGTGAACGACGCCAGCCGCACCTATTTCGGACCCAAGGCGGCGGCGATGGGCGAGGGCGGGACCATCCCCTTCATGAACATGCTGCAGGAGCGCTTCCCAGAAGCGCAGTTCGTGGTGACCGGGCTGCTGGGTCCGCACTCCAATGCCCATGGCCCCAACGAGTTCCTGCACGTGCCCACCGGCAAAAAGCTGACTGCCGCTGTGGCCGACGTGCTCCATCGCCATTACCAGAATCGCGGCGCGCCTTCCCAGGTCGCCGAGACCGCGCACTGACCCAGCCATGGGGCAGTTCAAGCCCAGCTGGCTGCTCTACGGTGCGACCGGCTACAGCGGGCGATTGATCGCAGCCGAAGCGAAGAAGCGCGGGCTGAATCTGATCCTGGGCGGGCGCAATGAGGCGGCGCTGACCGCGCTGGGCAAGGAACTCGAGCTGCCCTATCGCTGCATCGATCTCAACGATCGCAATGCAGTCGATCGCGGCGCCCTGGGCGTGCGCCTGATCCTCAACTGCGCCTCGCCGTTTGCAATCAGCGCCTCGGTGCTGGCACAGGCGTGTATCCGCAGCGGCGCGTATTATCTGGACCTCTCCAGTGAGGTCGCCGATTTCCGCTCGCTTTTCCGACTGCATGCGCGGGCCGAGGAGGCAGGCGTGCTGCTGATGTGCGGAGTGGGTATGGGCATCCTGCCCACTGACGCGCTGGCCCTGCATCTGAAGCAGCGCCTGCCTTCGGCGGTCACGTTGCGTCTGGCCTTTTACGGAGAGAACGCCAAGCCTTCGCGGGGAACCCTGCGGACTTTGCTGGAATCGCTGCGGCAACGAGGTTTTGTGCGTGAAGGCGGGCAGCTCAAGGAGACCGAGCTGACCTTCGAAACTCGACAGGTGGACTTTGGTCCGGCTGGTCGCCGCCGGGTGATCAGTTTTCCCTGGCGCGGTGATCTGTTTACCGCGGGAGTCAGCACCGGCATCCAGTTCGTGTACAGCTATGCTGCGCTGCCGCTGCTGCTGCAGTGGCTGATGCGCGGGCGCAAGCAGCTCGCCAAGGGCTGGATTGGCGACCTGCTCGAGCGCTATGTCAACGGCGCCAGCGAGGGGCCCACCGACGAGGAGCGGAACAAGGGTCGCACCTGGTTCTGGGGCGAGGTGGTCAATGACGTCGGTACCCGCGCCTCCACCGTCATTTCGGCGCCGGAGGGCTACACCCTCAGCACCAGCTGTGCGCTCTACGCGGTCGAGCGACTGCTGGGCGGCGACAGCCCCGAAGGCTGGCGCACGCCGGCGCAGGTATTCGGTACTGACCCCTTGCGATCGCTCCCCGGACTCAAGCTGACTGATCGCTGATCACTACTGCGCGGCCGTCTGATCGGGGTCGCCGAAGTAACCATTGTAGTCGGCGGCCAGCCAGGTAACCGCCACATAAGCGGCGACGTTCTGATCCAGATCCTCGGCGTTCACCTGCTCGATGGTGTCGTTTTCGGTGTGGTGGATATCGAAATAGTGGGTCGCGTCCTGATTCAGTCCAACCACGGGCACCCCCGCATTGCGCAATGGACTGATGTCGGCGCCGCCGAAGGCCTCATTGTCGCCGCGTTCGATACCCAGCGGTGCCAGCACGGTCATGATCTGATCGGCCAGCGGCAGCGCGTGGTCGGCGAAGCGGGTCTGGAAGCGCCAGATGCGACCCGCGCCCAGATCACTTTCGGCCGCCAGCACGTGGGTATTGATGGCTTCCGGATGTGCTTCCCCGTAGGCCTTGCCGCCGAACACTCCTTGCTCTTCATTGGCATAGGCCACTACCCGGATGCTACGCCGTGGGCGGTTCGCTGATTGTCCAATCAGCTCGGCGGCGGTCATGGTGATGGCGACGCCTGCGCCGTCATCGATCGCGCCAGTGCCCAGGTCCCAGGAGTCCAGATGAGCACCCAGCAGGACGATTTCCTCGGGCTTCTCGCGGCCATCGAACTGGCCGATCACGTTGGCGGATTGATACTCGCCCTGGCGGACCCGGGCGCCGAGCTGCAGCGAGATGGCAACGGTCTGCCCGTCACGCAGCAAGGCTTCGATCCGGTCGGCGTCCTGATGGGAAACGGCTGCAGCCGGAATCCTGGTTGGTGTGTTGTCATAGCGCATGGTGCCGGTATGCGGACTGTTGGAGTCGGTATCGGTGCCGATCGAGCGCACCAGCACGGCGATGGCCCCTGCCTTGGCGGCTGCCGAGGCGCCCTGGACCCGCGCGATCACCGCCTGGCCGTAGGCGCGGCCGTCGCGGGTCCGCTCCATCTTCTGATTGATGAAGGCGATCTTGCCCGCTGCGGCGCCGGGCTCGGCTTCGATCAGCGCTGCGGCAGATTCGAACAGCATCAATTCCCCGCTGATGCCTTCTTCCGGCGTGCCGATACTGCCACCCAGCGCAGTTACCATCAGCTTGGTCGCTTCCGGCGTGGTCATTGCCGCGCTCTCGAAGCCCCGATCCCACACCGGAAAGCTCACACTTTCGGTCCAGACCCGGTCAAAGCCCAGCGCCTTGAAGCGCGCTTCGGCCCAGGCGCGGCCGCGCGCGTCGTTCTCGCTACCGGCCATCCGATGCCCCACTTCGCTGGTCAACGAAGCCACCAGATCGTAGGCCTGAGTGCCGGCCAACGCCCGATCACGCAGCTGCTCTGCGATCTGCAGTTGTTCTGGCTGCAGTCCGGGCTGAGATTGCGGAGTGCAGGCGCCAAGCAATACGGCGGCAAGCAGGTAGCGTGACGATCGTGTCGACATCGGGCGATTCCAGTGGGGAACTGCGGCAAGCGTAACCCAACTCCATTTGCTCAGGTGGCTCAGTTGACGCGAACACGTTGACGGCGATAGCGGGAAGTCGCAGTGTGTTTCAGTTTATCGTCTGGAATTGACAAACAACTCGTTACACTGCGGAGTGAGGAACCCCTGGGCACCTTTATGCTCGATATCCTGCCGTTCACCAAGTACACCAAGGAACCGCTGCCGCCGCGGGTGCGCAGCCTGCTGGAAGGCAGTTTCCAGGCAGCGTGGCGCTGTCTGGAGCCGGCGCTGAAGCGATCGGTGGTGGACTACGAACAGAGGCTGTTCAAGCTCGCAGACAGCGCGCGCAGCACCCAGGAACAGGGAGATCACTTCGCCGCCATGCGCGAGCTGCGGCGACGGTCGGTGGATCTGGAAATCGCCATGCGCGAAGTCCTGCAGCGCGGCATCGTCGGGATGGTGACCAGTCAGGAGCTGCAGCGGATCGGCGCAGGCTCCCGCGAAGCCTCTGCACCCCTGGGCCTGGTTGAAACTGCCGAGCTGGAAGAGAGTCTGGCGCTGAGCGAGTTCAGTGCCAAGGCCGAGATGCGCTATTCGTCCTCGCTGCACTTGCTGAGCTATCGCTTCGCCGCCATCGCCGGCTGCCCGCCGATCGATCATGAGCTGCTGCCGCTGGGGCCCAATGCGATGGCCGATGGCCTCAAGGCGGCCGGACGCTGCATGGATCTCACCATCGAGCAGCGGGTGCGCTTCTACCATTTCGTGGACAAGGTGCTGCTGGCCGATTACGGCGCCTTGCTCGACGCGGTCAATGCCTACCTGGTCGAGCACAAGGTGCTGCCGCATTTTCAGCATGTTGTCACGCGGGTACGCCCGGAATCGGGCGGCTCTGCTGATCGTGGCAAGGATGTCGATCATCCAGACTCGACTGAACGGGAGTTCAGGGAGGCCGCCGAAGCAGCCGAGCCGCGACCGGCGCCAGTAGCCAGATCGCCGCGGCCTGCGGCTTCTGGCGTGCGCCCAGAATCTGTCGGACCCACAGCTGCCGCAGCCGAGCCCGCCGCCGCCGACTTCGAGCCCACAGCCGCCGCGGCCGCAGGTGCATTCGGGCACCCTGCGGTTCCCGCCGCAACCACAGACTGGCGCCCGGCTGATGCCCCATCCGAACCCACGTCTCGGGTCGAAGCCGCCAGTCCGGTTCCGACAGGGTCGTCGGGATCGCCTGCGATCATCGGAGATGGATCGCAGCGACCAGCTTTCCAGGCATTGCGCCAGCTCTGGTCAGAACAGGCGCCACAGCCGACTGCGCCGGCGATGCCCGCCGAGCAAACGGAGGAGGATCAGGCCGAAGTTTTCGCCTCGTTACGCGAACTGATGATTGGCCGCAGGGCCAAGCGCGGTGACCAGATCGCGGTTGGCGAGGACAGACCTGCGGCAACAGCTGCCGAGCTGCAGTCGGTCTTGAAGACTCTGCAGTCGCAGCCGGCGACGCCGGTGATGGTCGGCGGGCGCTGGCAAAGCCGCAGCATGGCCGACATCAAGCATGACCTGCTCAATGGGCTCAGGGTCCGCGGCAAGGGCGCACCGCCGACCCTGTCCGACGAGGACAACGACACGGTTGATCTGGTGGGCATGCTGTTCGAACAGCTGACCACCGGACTTTCGCCGGTGTCGATCAGTCATGGATTGCTGACCAAGCTGCAGGTCCCACTACTCAAGGTGGCGCTCAACGACAAGGGATTCTTTACCCGTCGCAGTCACCCGGCCCGACGATTGCTTAACGAGGTGGCAGAAGCGGCAGCGCTGTGGGTCGAGGATGAAAGCGCGGACAAGGTGGTGCTGGACAAGATGCAGCTGGTGGTCGACCGCATCACCCGCGACTACGATCAGGACCACGAGATCTTCGAGCAACAGCTGGACGACCTTGGGGGGCATCTGCAGGCGGTTCGGCGCAAGGCAGAGATTGCCGAGAAGCGGCAGGTGGACGCCGCCCGAGGGCGCGAGAAGATGGAGCTTTCCCGCGCTGCTGCGCTGGAAACCATTCAGGTGCGAGTGGATGCAGCGCAGCCGCCCGCACCCATTGGCGCCTTCCTGCTGGAGGCCTGGACCGATGTGCTCGCCTTGTCCCTGCTCCGGCAGGGGCCACATGGCAAGGACTTTGAACACGATCTGGACACCGCCGACGAGCTGCTCGCGCTGACCGATCAGGATCTGCCCATTCAGCAACGTCGGGTCCGCTTCGAGGGGCTGGTTGGCCGACTTCGTGACGGGACTGGCGCGGTCGGGATGCATGAAGGGGCTTTTGAAAAAGCCAGGTCCGCGCTGTTCAGTGCGCTGCAGCTGGGTGACAGTAAACCAGCTGCGACCAGTCGGCAGGAAATCGATGACGCACTGAAAAATCGGCCAAGGCTAGGCGGTGAACCCGGGTCGGCCCCGGTTGGCACCATTCTCGACGGCCTGCGTCGCGGGGAGCGGATCCAGCTCAATGCGGAAGAGCGCGCGATGGTCGATAGAGTCAAGCAGCTGCCTTTCGGCACCTGGTTCGAGTTCGTCAAGAATCAGCAGGGTGAGCAGGTACGCCGCAAACTCAGCTGGTTCAGCCCGGTCACCGGGCGCTGTCTGTTCGTCAATCCACGGGGGGTCAAGGCCGAGGACCGCACCATCGAACAACTCTCCCGCGAGCTGGTTCGGGGGACTGCCCGAGTGGTGGTGGAAACCCGTGAGCGGCTGATTGATCGGGCCTGGAAAGCCATATTGAGGGCGTTCAGCAGCGAGGCTGAAACGGTCTTGCCGAGTGCCGCTGGAGCGAAGTCATGACCGAGCGCCGAGACCGCCGTCGCAACGTGCGCCAGGCCATGGTGCTGGTCAACTCCATCACTGGCGCCAACCTCGGTCGAATTGGCAATCTCTCGGCAGGCGGACTGATGCTGATCAGCAATCAGCCGGTGGGTGACTCGAATATCTACCAGGCCCAGTTCCAGTTGAATGATCCGGCGAGCGGCACCCGCTCGATCGATCTGGCCTTCCAGGTGCTGTGGTGCGCACCCGCAAGCACCGCCAATACCTTTTGGTCCGGCTGTCAGACCATCGACATCTCCGAAGAAGACCGCGCTGCGATTCACGATTGGGCCAATGCGGAAGACTGAGGCGGCGCTGCCGCCGGCTGATTGACCGCTGCGGGTGGGCTACGGCCCGCTGAAGCGACCCTTTGACGCACCGCAGCAGATGTGGTGTATTGAGTGCACCTACTGCAGCAGCAGCGAGCACTCGGTCACGCGGCGCCGACACGCCCCGATAGACGGAAGGAAGTAGTGCCAGCGGTAGGAATCACGGACCCGGGAGGCTAGGTCTGACCCTGCAAGAGTGATCCCCGTATCTGCGGCGCAGGCTGCGGTGGGGGTGACTGCGGGGGTGCTTGTGCAGGCTTGAAAAGGAGTTCTGCGTGCGATGAGTGGCCTCTACGATCCAAGATTTGAACACGACAGCTGCGGATTCGGACTGATCGCGCAGCTCGACGATCACGCCAGCAATGATCTGGTGTTTCGCGCGCTTGACGCTCTGGGGCGACTTTCCCACCGCGGTGGCGTCGGCGCCGACGGCGCGACCGGTGACGGCTGCGGCCTGCTGCTGCGCCGCCCTGAACGCTTCCTCCGCGAGCTGGCCAGGGAGGCTGCAATCGGGGTCGGACTGGTTTTTGCCAGCGGTCTGGTCTTTCTTCCGCGCGATCGCGAGTGTGCGGCGCGGGTCAAGCTGCAGCTGCAGGAACAGGCCCAGCGACTGTCGCTGCACGTGGCGGGATGGCGCGCTGTACCTACCGACGCCGAAGCCTGTGGGGAGGGCGCGTTGGCGACCCAGCCGGTCATTGAGCAGGTGTTCGTCAATGCCGAACCCGGCACTGATGCCGACGCCTTCTCCCGCGCCCTCTATCGACTGCGGCGTCGCTGCGAGATCGCGCTGCGCGATGATCCGGAATTCTTTATCGTTACCTTGTCGCCCTATTCCTTTGGCTACAAGGGTATGGTCTCCCCCGGGCGACTCGGTGACTTCTTCACCGATCTGCAGCATCCGGCGCTGGCCGCCAGCGCGGCGGTGTTCCATCAGCGCTTTTCCACCAATACCGCGCCGCAGTGGCGACTCGCCCAACCATTCCGTTTGCTCGCACACAACGGGGAGATCAACTCCATCCAGGGCAATCGCAACTGGATGCGCGGGCGCGGCGCCAAGCTGCGCTCGCCGCTGATGGACTTTCGCGAGTTCGACCCGCTGATCGAAATGAGCGGTTCCGACTCGCAGAGCCTGGACAACATGCTCGAGGTGCTGCTCACCGGCGGCATGGATCTGCTGCAGGCGATGCGAGTGCTGATTCCGCCGGCCTGGCGCGACAACGACGTGATGGATCCGGACCTGCAGGCCTTCTACGAGTACTACGCCCTGAGTTCGGAGCCGTGGGACGGTCCGGCCGGCATCGTGATGATGGACAGCCGTTTCGCCGCCTGCACCCTGGATCGCAACGGGCTGCGCCCGGCTCGCTGGCTGCTGTCTGCAGATCGCCATCTGGTGATCGCCTCCGAGGCCGGGGTTTACGACATTCCCAGTGATCAGGTCGTGGCCAAGGGGCGGCTGGGACCGGGCGAGATGATGGCTGCTGATCTGTACAGCGGGCAGCTGCTGCAAAGTAGTGATATCGACCAGATCAATCGCAGCCGGGCGCCCTTCAAGCGCTGGCTGAAGCAAGGGGTGATGTATCTGGAAAGTGATCTGATCGATCCCCTGCTGGCCAGCGAGCCGATGGATGACGCCACCCTGGAAAGCTTCCAGAAGCGCTTCGGATTGACTCGCGAAGAGCGTGATTCGGTGGTCAAGGTGCTCGCTGAATCGGAAATGGAGGCCACCGGCTCCATGGGCGATGACACCCCAATCGCGGTGATGTCGGGCCGGATCCGGTCAATCTACGATTATTTCCGTCAGGCCTTTGCCCAGGTCACCAATCCACCGATCGATCCGCTGCGCGAAAAGCTGGTGATGTCGCTGACCACCCAGCTTGCTCGGGAAGGCAATCTGTTTACTGCTGCGCCGGAGAATGCCCGCCAGGTCGTGCTCAATTCGCCGGTGTTGTCACAGCGCAAGCTCAAGCAGTTGCTCAGCCTGCCCGACTTCGGCGCCAACCACGTCACTATCGACCTGCACTATCCGCGCAATGAGGGGCTGAAGGCGGCGCTGCGGCGCTTCTG
>JAGRJL010000445.1 GCA_020442775.1 Lysobacterales bacterium
ATCGCGTCATGGCAAAGCGAACAGTAGAACCCGGCCTCGACCCCGCTTTTGGGATCGGTGTTCTCGTGCACCGCCACCGGAGGCCCTAGCGCCAGTTCTCGCTGAATCGCATCCACATCCAGCACGGCATCAAAGTACACCCACTCCCGGCAGTTCCTGGTCCACGGCTGACCGCGATAAGTGACTGCTACGCCGGCATCCAGCAGGGCCGATTCGAGGGCTTTCAGGTGCTCACAGACCATGGCCGCTCCGCCTTTCTGAGGCCAGGTGCTCCGGGGTGCCTCCCAAATGGGCTGACGTTGTTCCGAAAGCCGATGCAAATCTGGATTTGGGTGGATTTGCCAGGATTATCCAGGTGATCAGCGAACTGAAGGCCAGAACGGCAGCCGAGGCAATGACCACAATCACGCCATTCGAGTGGTTCCAGAACAGGATTTCCAGCAGATCCCCCGTTCCTCTGGGAAGGGCACGTAACTCGGACACGCCTTCGGCCACGCGCAAAGCTTGGGCTCGCCGGCTGATGCCGTTCCCAAGGACCAAGGGATCTACAAACAGTGGCCACGCCCAGACCAAGGCGCAGGCCGCTGCCGCCGCCTGCAGAGTCGCAAGCGAGGCGAGCATCAACCAACGGGGCTGATAGGGTCGCATACCCGATACCTCACGTCGTGGCAGAGCGGCAATTGGCGTTCGTGGCGTGTGCGAAATTCCTGCGCGCCGCTGAACGCGACTGCGGTCCCAGTCAAGTCTGAGACGCATTCCAAGTTCATGCAATCGGCCCCAAGGCGTGACCGGCCTGGCAACCCGGTGAGAACTTTCCCGTACTCACTCCGTTACTCGCCTCAGCTCATCAATGCCGAGGTGATCCATGCGTTCCCTATTCACACCCTTCCCTGCCCGCATCGGCTTCGCCGCGCTGTGGCTGGGCTTGTATCCGCACGCGGACTTGCAGGCGCAGTCTTCGGTCCCGCAGGGCGTTTGGCCCAGCTGGGCCTTTGGCTCGGCGCCGCGAATGCGGCTGATCCAGGACCGCACCCACGCCTGCCTGCGTCGGGATCAGCAGCAGATCTACAACAATCTGCTGTGCGTGCCCTTCGATCCGACCCTGTATCCGACCCCCTATGATCCCGACGCGCCGGAGCTGGACATGCGCATCGAGAACGGCGGATGGATCGGCACCGACCTGCCGCTTGGGGTCAACACGGTGGCTGGCGAAGTGATGCGAGCGATCAGTGTGTCGGCGCCTTTCGACTCTGAAACCGTGCTGATCGTCCCGCCCACCGGTCCCAGCGTTCTGTGGCGCTACCATCACTGGAACATCGGGCCCTTTGGCCAGGGCGCCTTCGGCATTCCGCCCTTTGGTCGCAAGGTCGACGCTATCCCGGCATTGCCGCCGGTGCCATACAGCGGCGAAGAGGAGATCCTGCTTTATCCCTGGCTGATCTATGACACCAGGCCTCCGGCTGAGCGTGGCGGTCATCCGGACACCCACTTCGAGCAGGGCCGGGTCATGATCGACCGCAGCTCCCACTACGTCTATGTCGACTACAGCCCCAACGGCACCCAGCTGAACACCCCGGGACTACCGTCGGTGGCGCTCGATGCAGCGGCCTTCACGATGCAGTATCACAACGAGCTGTCGGCGCAGGATTGCAACACCACCAACTGTTTCGATCGCAACCTGATCAGCATGGTGGCCAGCGACTCGCTGGCGCTGATGGAGTTGCCGATCTATATCTATCTGCCGGGCCAGGCCAACGCGCAGCTGGACTCGAGCCTGCACGTGAATTCTTGGTCTTTCATGCCGTCGATTCGGAATGCCGGTGTCACCGATGAAGTTGACCGCTACGGTCGCTGCCGCGCCGGCGCCTGCGGTGCCTTCTGGCTGGCGCCTGGCCAGACCAGCATTCCGCGGAACTCAGGCTTTCTGGCTGTCTATGACAGCCGCTATAGCGCTTCCGTCAGTTTGTATGCGTCACACGATTCGCAGCTGCTCACGCCGATGACCACCGAGGCTCAGCGCAATGAGTTGGAGAGTGACATCCGCGACGTTGAACTGGGAGCTGCGGGTGAGTTCTATCCGGGCAGCCGAGTTGCCGACGTGTCTTCCGCACCGTCTTCGTTGAATATCACCCAACCATTTGTCGACAACGGTTTTGCCACCGGCTACAGCACAAGCGGCGGCGACCTGACTGACTTCGTCAGCGAAGGCTCCTTGGTGGCCGGGAGGAGTTGGAGTGGTTCGGTCACCAGCACCCCGCTGGTCGAGCCGCAGAGGGTCGCAGGGCTGCTTACAGCGCCCAGCATCAGCGGCACCGTGATTGTCGAGCCGGCCAATTCCAACTGGCTGATCGGCGACCAGCAGGCGGCTTATCACCGGCGCGTGTCAGCGCAATTCACACTACCTGCCAATGACGTCAGCTATCTGGGCTACATGGTGCGCGCGCGGGCCCGCTCGGGACTGTCCCACAACGGCAGCGCGCTGATGCAGAGTCTGTTCCACTGGCTCAAGCCGGTGGGTGAGATCGTCAGCTTCAGCGAGGCCTTCATCGCCAACGGCGGAGTGCCTTGGGTGGAACCGGCGGCACCGATGCCACCGCTGGCTCCGGCCAAGATCGGTGCCCAACTGGTTGCCAACGATGGCAAGAGCGGGGTCAGCGTGCCTGCAGGTGGCCGGGTGATCCTGCCGGCCGGCATCCATCAGGCGGCGACCCGGGTATGGGGTTTGGACCGCGACGACACCGTCTATGTGGTGAGCGCGACGGCCGACAACTACCTGGTTTGCGTGCGCACCGCAGGGTCGGACTATCTGGTGCTGGACTCGGTCAGCGGCTATCCGATCCGGGTCGGCGATGTGCCTTCCTGCCATACGCCACGACGCCACGGGCCGGCGGCGCAGGGTTTTCTGACCCGCATTAGTCCCACCCGTCTGGCCAGCATCGACTACGCCACCGGCGTCACCACCGAGCTGATGCCGGCGGGCTATACAGTTGAGACCAACAACTTCTATCTGGATCAGCGCCGCGAGCTGTTCAGCGACGGCGATTACGCCTACGTCAGCCTTTCCCGCGGTCTGCCCGAAAGCGAAGGACGGCTCTTCCGCAGCAACGGCAGCGATGGCCCGCTGGAAGAAGTGGCGATGATCGACTGGGCCGACCGCGGACCGCAGCCGCAGCGCTACGAGGTGCTCGCCAAGGTCGGCGACGCGCTTTACTTCACGGTATTTGCCTCCAACACCTCGCCCAACGGCGCCGGCCCGCTGTTCGTCAAACGCGGCGACGCCGCCCCTGTGCAGATCCCTCTCGATGGCGTGTTTGCGATCAATCGGGTGGTGCGCGCAGGCGACCGCCTGATCCTGCTGGCCAACCGCTTCATTTCCGGGTTCAGCCCGAAGACGTTGGTGGTTGAGGCGGACGGCAGCGTTGTTGATCTGGGTCAGGCGCTGATCGACAACGGCATCGCGCCGACCGGTCATCGCTTCGACGACACCCAGGAGCAGGAATACCTGGGATCGACCGCGATGCTGTTCGACAACAACGGCAACGCCTGGGTCAGCGACGGGACCCTGGGCGGCAGCCGACTGATCTATGACCCACTGCCCGGTCAGAGTCTGTCCAGCAACGTGGTGCTGCACGACGGCTACCTGCACTTCATCGCCAGCGTCAACAACGGCGCGCGCACCTGGCTGCTGCGCAGCGACGGCACCGCGGCCGGCACCGTGGCGATTGACTGGCCGTGGGCGGAAGCCATGAGCGGGATCTGCGAGGGCGGCCCGCCGGGCAGCGGCGGCGGCCAGCTGCCGCTGTGCAACGGCCGACGGATCGCCTCCGGGAACGGCTTTCTGGCAGTCGCTGGGCAGCGCCCGGCGCCCGAGCTGGCTAGCCCCAACAACCCCAGTCCCAGCGGCTACATGGTGTGGATGAACGTCGCCGACGGGGTCAGCTTCCCGGTCCAGGACGGCTCCACCGATCCGGCCACGCTGCGCAGCTACGGCAATGGCGTGCTGTTCACCGGATTTGGGGCTCCCCCGGCGCAGTTCCCGGCGCCGCCGCCGGAGTCGCCGCCGATCTCCGCGTTCAATCATCGGCTGGTGCATAGCTTCGACCTGCGCGCACCCACGCTGATGCGACCCGATGCAGAGCGACTGCCCGCGCGCGGGCCGATCCTGCCGCCGCCAATCGTCCGGCCCGACCCGATCTGGGAACACGGCTTTGAGGACTAGGACCCCGTGAGGCCACTGCCTCTGCTGCGCCTGGTGGGAGAGCCGACGACGCGTTGGGTGCCGCGGTCGGCCATGCTGGGCGACGCTTGGGCTAAGATCGGGCGGTCACGGCAGATGGCGGCCCTGGAGCTGGATGAGCGCCGACCGCGCAAACCTGAGCGGCCGACTGGAAGCGATCCTCACCGAGCACGCGGGAGCCCTGGCTGCCGCGGCGGCGCGCTCCTGCCCGCACTGGCTGGGGATCACCCAGGACGAGTTCGAACAGGAGATTCGGATCAGACTGTGGAAGGCGCTGTCGGCCCGCGACGATCTGAAGCCGACGCCGGCCTACCTGTTCCGCACTGCCGCCACCGCCGCCATCGACCTGATTCGCAGCCGAGGCAGCGCCCAAACGGCATCGCTGGATGACCCCGATGGCCGTCTGGCGGAAGTGCTGGGCGAGGAGGACGGCGCCATCGCCGCAGCCACGACGGCAGAGCGCGCGCGATTGCTGGAGCTGGTCCTTGGCGAGCTGGAGCAACGCCGACGGACGGTTCTGCAGCTGTATCTGCGCGGCTACACGCTGGGCGAGATTGCCGAACTCACCCAGATCAGCCAGGCCGCAGCGCGCAATCTGGTCTACCGGGCAACCGATGACCTGCGCAGCGGCATGCGCGAACGGATAGGAACACCCTGTGAGGAGGGGCAGATCGATGAGCCAGGCTGACCATCCCGCTTCAGCGGGCTGCCGCGCGGACTGTCCCAGCGCCGACCTGCTGATCGACCTGGTTGAAAACCAGCTCGATATCGCAGAGCGCGAGCGCGTGCTGGCGGCGGTTGCCGCCTGCCCTTCCTGCGCCGCCGCGCTGAGGGCAACCAAAGCGATGCACGCGGAGATGGCCGCGCTGACTGCAGGCGCGCCGGAATCTGCGCCAGACACACCCCCGGCTGACTCGGCTCCGACCAGGGCAACCGGACCCAGACCGAGGGCGGCCTGGCTCGCGCTGGCCGCAATACTGACCGGGTTGGCGATCGCCATGCCGCTGCTGTGGAATCGCCCGCCGCCGGTGGAGTTGGTGCGCTCAGTGGATGCGGCGGTGTTTCCGGCAGACCGCGCCAGTCTGGATGTCTTCCCGCTACATTGGCGCTGGCCGGGCGCCGAGCAGGCCCTGAGCTACCGGGTACGCGTCTATGACCAGCAAGGGCAGGAGCTGGCGCTGTTCGAGAGTGATACCGCCGAGCTGCGTTTCGCTCAGCGACCACCGCAGCTGCCTGCGCAGGGCAGCCTGGTCTGGGAGGTCAGCGCCGAGCTGCCACAGGGGTCGGTCAGGATTGGAAGCTGGCGCTTCGAAGTTGTTCGCTGACGCTGGATTAGAAGCTCGACACCCCGACCCCGGCCCAGTAGTAGGGATGCGCCCACCGGTCCTGACGCGCGAGCAACCGCCGCTGCGCCTCAGCCAGCGCCAGCGCCGGATCAGATACCTGTGCCAGCACCTGGTAGTAGTGCGCAAACAGCTGCGCGGTTGAGCGGTCACTGACCCGCCACAGGGTGGCGGTCACGCTGGGCGAGCCGGCGGCGTGCAGCGCGTAGCGAAGGCCGACGAAGCCATCGCTCTGGGTTTCCTTGCCCAGGCCGGTCTCGCAGCCGGCCAGCACCACCATCTTGCCGCGCAGGTCCAGGGTCAGGAGTTCGGCTGCTGACAATAGCCCATCATCCTGATCGCCAGCATCTGGCAGCCCCGGCTGCAGGACCAGCAGGGACTGCAGTGGCGCCAACGGATCGGGCAGGGCATGAGTCGCCAGATGGATCAGATCCGCCGTCGGCAGCGCCTGCCGCAGCGCGGACTCGGTCGCTTCCTCACCGCGCAAAATCGTGGCGCGCGGCGCGAAGCGCGCAGCGATATCGGCCAGTTCGCTCTCTGCCCCATCCAGGCGATCCGACAGCATTCCTTCTGGCAAGCGATCACTGAGCTGCGCGCTGATCCGGGTGGGCGCGCCCAGAGCCAGCACCTGTTCGGGCGCCGACAGCGAGGAAGCCTGCCCAGGCCCGAAGGACTCGAGCAGCCGGTAGCGCTGCACCAGCCGGCAATCCGCAACGCAATGGTCGCCATCGAGCAGCGCGGCAAAGGGCAGCCAGCGAGTGGGACCATCGAGCTGCAGGATCAGCACTTCGGTCTCGCCAATCGCTGACTGCAGCGGCGCGATCAGCTGCTGGTGCAGCTGCGTCGCCAGCGCGCGCTCAGACGCAATCGCCGCGTCCGCCGGAGAGAAGGCCAGCTGGCTGCGCCAGGCGCGGGCGCTGGCGTCAATCTGCGCCACGCTGGTCGGCAGTCTGAATAACTGCACCCGCCGCCCGGCGTCGACCACGAAAACCACCATGTGTTGATCCAGCTGCAGATAGCTGAGCAGCCGCTCGTCTTCGCCAATCATTGGACTCACGCCACCATCGCTGCGAGTCAGACGCCGTCCGGCCAGCCGTCTGAGCTCCTGCCAGCGATAGTGCTGGCTGGCCACAAAGGCGCGATCCACCTGATCGTTTTCAATCAGCAGCTGGATCCAGAGCTGGTAAACCTCGGCGAAGCGCTGGCGAAAATCGATGCGGAGCAGCTGGTCGTCGCTGAGCAGCTCAATCTGCCGGTCCATTCCGCTCACCGCCTCGGCAATCGAATCCTGCGCCCATTCGGCCCTGCCCTGCCGCGCCAGATTCTGCGCCAGCTGGAAATGCAGCGTGGCGACCCGCCATCCGTCTGCGTCGAACCCCGCACGCACCCTCAAAGCCTCACGCAACAAGGATTCCTCGCGCCCAGCGTCACCCAAACCCTTGGCCACCAGGGCAGCGTTGGCCAAGGCCACCGCGTGAATTCCCTGATTGGGATAGGCCCGCTCAGCCCAGGCCAGAATCTCGGCTGACAGTGGCTCAGCGGCGGCCCAATCACCCTGCTCGATCATCACCCCCTGCAGTCCGATCTTGCCGACATGGATGGTCTGCTCGTCGCTGCTCAGCGCGATGGCTTGCGCGTAGGCCTCGCGCGCCTGCTCCCATCGCTTCAGCGACTGGAAGGTGTTGCCCAGATTGTTGTACAGGCGGGCGGAAAACTCAGGCAGCCGATCGCGATTGAGAGCGATTGCGCGGCGCTGAAAGTCCACAGCGCTGGCGTAGTCACCCTGCTGCCGGGCGGTGCTGCCCAGCAAACTCAGCGCGCGAGCCTGGCGCAGCCAGTGCTGCGGCGAAACGGCCAGCTGCTGGACCAGCTGATCCATGCGTTCGGCGGCCGCACCCAGCTCGCCGGTGCGCAGTTCCACCCAGGCCACACACAGTGCGGCATCTGCGGCAATCGCCGCCCATCCCCGCGCCTGCGCGAGCGCCAAGCTTCGCTCACAGAGCGCGCGCCCGGGTTGAGTTTCGCGATGGCGAGATCGCCAATAGCCTTCGTTGGCCAGCGCTTGAGCACAGATCACGCTGCGCCAGCCCAGCGGCCGACATGCCGCCTGCACCGATTCACTCAAGTGCCCGACCTGATTGGACTGGGCGCTCATCAGCAGCTCGGCCCGCAGCGCCAGCGCCATCAATGGATGCGTCGGCTCGACCGCTGCGGCGGCGTCGATCAGATTCTGGACCAGCGCGGCGTCCGCTTCATACAGCCATTGTGGCAGTCCGTAGAGCAGCTGCAGTCCCGCGCGCGCAAATCCGGGATCGGCATGATCGGAAAGCCAAAGTTCGCCCAGGCCGCGCTGCAGCGATGGCCTGGTCAGATCCACCGACCTGACCCTGCTCAGCGCATCGCCAATCACCATCAGCGCGGTGCTCCGACCCCAGCGTCGAGTCGACGGGGCGAGCAAATCCGATACTGATTGCGCGCCCTCCGCAAGCCTCAATGACAACAGTTCGATCTCCGCGCACGGCAAGTCGACGACCGAACGACGACGGCTGCACTGAAGCTGCAGGCCCCAGTCGCCAGCCTCCAACCTGAAGTGCAGCTGCTGGCTGCCGCGGACGGCAGTCAGCTGCACCGCTGAGCCGGCGAAGGCGGCCAGCTGCGCCTGCCAGAGATCGCGCTGGTCGGACAGGGGATGCCAGTCATCTGGTCCCGCCAAACGCCAGCCGGTCAGGACGTCGCCCGCGCGCAGCCCCGACAGCTCGCCGCTACGATCTGGCATCACCCGGCTCAGCGGCACGCCGCCGGACGCGCTGGCGCCGCAGCAAAGGCTTAGCAAAAGCGCGATCAGCGCCAGCTTGCGCTTCATGAGCGTGACGAGTGACGTGGGGCTGATCAGTCTAGCCGACGAATCAGTAGACCCGATGTCGACGACGCCTCAGCGTGCCGCGAGCCGCCGCGCGCGGGACTTGAACAGCGGACCGAATCCCACCTGATCGAACAACTTGTCGGCGGCATCCAGATCGACCCGCGCCGGGCGCAGCTGTTCCCAGCTCAGATCGATGGGCGCATCCAGCGCGATCCGGGTCAGGCGGCGGTAGAGCAGCGCCTCTTCACGCGCGGGCTTGAGCTTGCCGTAGGCGGCCTTGGCCCCGCGCAGACGCAGGAATGGCAGCTCCTCCAGCCGTCGATAGAGATCGTCGAGGCTGTCGAAATGACGCAGCAGCGCGGCGGCGGTGGTGGGTCCGACCCCGCGAACGCCGGGGATGTTGTCGACGCTGTCGCCGCTCA
>JAGRJL010000446.1 GCA_020442775.1 Lysobacterales bacterium
TTCGATCGCAGCTTCGACATCCTCAACGACTACAAGACCCGCAACATCCTCGCCGCGCCGGTGCTGGCGGCCGATAGCCAGGTGCTGGGCGTGGTGCAGGTGATCAACAAGATCGGCGCACGGGCCTTCGACGAGGACGACGAGATCCTGCTGGAGGCGCTGACCGGGCAGATGCAGATGGCCTTCGAGCGCGCTCGCCTGACCGAATCCTACGTCGAGAAGCGGCGCCTGGATTCGGCCCTGAAGCTGGCCACCAACATCCAGATGAGCATGCTGCCGACCGCCTTCCCGGAGCCGGGAAGCGGTCCCTTCGATCTGCACGCCATCCTGGTGCCGGCCAAGGCGGTGGGCGGCGATTTCTACGACTTCTTCCCGGTCGACGATCACCGCTGGTGTCTGGTGGTGGCCGACGTCTCCGGCAAGGGGATTCCCGCCGCACTGTTCATGGCCAAGACCAAGGCGCTGGTCAAGGCCTTCGCCAGCATCAACTGCGCGCCGGACGATGTGCTCAAGCGGGCCAACAATGAGCTGGCCTACGACAACACCGCGGCCATGTTCGTCACCGTATTCCTGGCGGTGATGGATGTGCGCAATGGCGAGCTGGTCTACAGCAATGCCGGCCACAACCATCCCTACATCCTCAGCGCCGATGGTGCTCACCGGCTGCTGATGGAGGCCGATGGCGTTCCGATCGGGGCAATGATGGACCTGGAGTTCGAGTGCGCCTCGACCACCCTGCAGCCCGGCGAGGTGTTCTATCTGTTTACCGATGGCGTCAACGAGGCAATGAGTCCGACCAATGAGCAACTGGGCGATGATCGCCTCACCGAACTGCTGGTTGCCGGGGTGAGTCAGTCGGTCCAGGACCTCAACGAGGGCGTGCTGCAGGCGGTCCGTGACCATGCCGACGGCGCCGAGCAGTCGGACGACATCACGGTGATGGCAGTGCGCCGAACGGAGAACCCCAGCCAATGAGCCGGCAGCGATATTTCATCCAGATCGACGATCTGAGTCTGGCTCGCGGAGAGCATCCGCAGACCAGTTTCAGCGGCGCTACCGTGAAGGGACTGGCTGCGGCGATCACCAGCGGTCTGCGCGAAAGCGGGCTGCACGATCGCTGGCTGCAGATGCAGGACGATCCCGACGAGGTCGACCCACAAATGGGCTTGTTGGACCCCGCGGCCGAGGTCAGCGCTGAATCAGCGCGCAGCCGGGTGGACCTGGTCATCAGCACCGATCTGCCGCATTCGGTGATCAAACACCGCTTGAACCTGCTGATTGGCCATCACTGGCGGCTGCACGATATCAAGTAGCAAGGGCGGGGAAAGGGCCCAGGGCCCAGGGTTGCTTCGGTGTGTCTCTTCTGGGCCCTGGGCCCTCTTC
>JAGRJL010000447.1 GCA_020442775.1 Lysobacterales bacterium
TTGCAGTTGATCACGAAGACCAGATTGTCCAGCTGCTCGCGCCCGCCCAGCGAGATCGCACCCAGGGACTCCGGCTCATCACATTCGCCATCGCCCATGAAGCACCAGACCTTGCGGTCGGTGTCCGGCATCAGCTCGCGGTGCTCCAGATACTTCAAGAAGCGGGCCTGATAAATCGCGGTAATCGGCCCCAGACCCATTGAGACGGTCGGGGTCTGCCAGAAGTCGGGCATCAGCCACGGATGTGGGTAGCTGGATACACCCTTGCCGTCGACTTCGCGGCGATAGTGGTCGATCTGTTCTTCGCTCAAGCGACCTTCGAGAAAGGCGCGTGCGTAGATCCCTGGTGAAGAATGGCCCTGCACATACAGTAAGTCGCCCGGATGGGCCTCGTGCGGCGCCCGCCAAAAGTGATTGAAGCCGACGTCGTACAGCGTTGCCGAGGAGGCAAAGCTGGCGATGTGACCGCCCACCTCACCGGGCCGACGGTTGGCGCGCACCACCATGGCCATCGCGTTCCAGCGGATAATTGATCGAATCCGCCACTCCATCGCCGAGTCGCCGTCGCCCTTTTCCTCCAGCTGCGGCGCGATCGTGTTGATGTACTCGGTGGTCGGCTGGAACGGCAGGAAGGCGCCGGCCCGACGGGTCACCTCGACCATCCGCTCGAGTACATAATGAGCCCGCTCCGGACCATCGGCAGCGATCAGCGACTCCAGCGCATCGACCCACTCCTTGGTTTCCGCTGGATCCAGATCCGCCGGGATCTGATTTTGAACGTTCATCTCGCATCCCTCCGAAGCGACAAAGTTGGCCTGCACAGCTGAGCAAGCCGCTGGCTGCAAAGTCTAGCTGGTATCGCCGCCGAGAACGGCCAAAACGCAACGACATGACTGCCTATGCTGGACACACCGGCGCTTCGAGAATACCCTACGGGACTAAATACGGTGCTGCCGTTCGCACCCTATTTGCCGATAAGAACTCGACTCGCGTGGCCACCAGTCCATCAGCGAGATGCCCTGTGACAAACTGAGGACGAAAACCCATGAGAATCCGCCAGCTCGCCAGCGCGCTTGTCCTGTTGGGAAGCGCCAGCGCCTACGCGCAAGACAACTCTTTTCTGATTGACCCCAACGTCAGTCCCGAAGGCGGCACGCTCGCCAACTGCGACGCCTTCCCTGACTACCAGCAGCCGCTGGACAGCGCCAATT
The DNA here is from genome assembly GCA_020442775.1 of Lysobacterales bacterium. Taxonomy (GTDB): domain Bacteria; phylum Pseudomonadota; class Gammaproteobacteria; order Xanthomonadales; family SZUA-5; genus SZUA-5. The sequence goes on from JAGRJL010000447.1 coordinate 1,212, forward strand.
TCGGCACCGCGCGAACCAGTGACGCGCAAATCCCGCTGGAAGTTGCCGAAGACATCGTCAGCGGCACCGCGATCACCACGCTGCCCACCGGCACCATTGCCGGCGTGCGCTTCTGGGGCATCAGCGCCGAATTCAATCCGGCGGTCGGCTTCGTTGGCCAGTGCCTGGAAGACAACGCGGCGAACACCCCCTACACCTTCAACTTCTACGCGGACAATGCCGGTGCGCCTGGCGCGCTTCTGGGCACCCGGACTGCTGCTCCGACCGCAACCGACACCACGATCCCGTTCGCGTTCGCGACCATCTTCCAGTACGACGCCAACTTCGCGCCGATCGACAACACCAACGTGAGCTGGATCTCGATTCAGCGTCAGACCGGTGTGCAGGCGACCAGCGGCAACGACTGCTACTTCCTGTGGGTGAACGAGACCAACGTCGCGACCTACGACAATTTCGCGCTGGAGATTCTGACCCCGACCCCGGCGGCCAACGATCAGGTCATGTGCCTGCTGGCCGGCCCGACCGATGCTGACGTTTCCATCGTCAAGACCTCGGCGGCTCCGACCCCGCTGCTGGTGGGCTCGACCGTGACCTACACCCTGGCCGCAGCCAATGCCGGTCCGGGTGACGCAGACAACGTGGTCGTCAGCGACACCCTGCCTAACAACCTGACCCATGTGTCCAACACCTGCGGCGCCACCGTGGCCGGTCAGGCGGTGACCTGGAACATCGGCATGTTGGCCAACGGCGGCAGCGCCAGCTGCGACGTGGTCACCATGGTCAACGACTTCGGCCCGATCGCCAACACCGCGACCATCGCGACCACCACCAACGACCCGACCCCGGCCAACAACAGCAGCACCGACAGCCTGGCTGGCGTGCCGTTCCCGGCTGACGTCGGCGTGACCCTGACCAGCGATGCCCCGGTGGGCAGCCTGGGCGTGGGCACCCAGTTCACCTACACCGTCACCGGCAGCAATGCCGGACCGGGCGTGGCCAACGATTTGCTGTTCACCCTGACCCTGTCGGGCAAGGTAAGCTTTGTCAGCAGCAGCTGCGGCGCAGTCGCTGCCGGCAACAGCGTGACCTGGACCGTCGCTACTCTCGCCGTGGGCGCCAGCACCAGCTGCGCGATCACCGTCGCCGTGGTCGCCCCGGGTGACCTGCTGTCCAGCGTGACCGTGACCACCAGCACCGATGACCCGAACCTGGTCAACAACACTGCCGAACTGGTGGTGGGCTTCATTGCGACGCAGGTTCCGACCCTGGGTCAGCTGGGTCTGCTGTTGCTCGGCCTGATCCTGGCCGGCGCTGCGGTGGTGGTGATCCGCCGCTAAGCAGAACCACAAACGCATCTGCGTTGAGAGGCCGCCTTCGGGCGGCCTCTTTTTTTGCCGGACCGGGACAACGACAGCGCAGGTCCACGCACAGCGAAGCCACACCGATCTGCGGCACTGACCTCGGCACCGTTTGACTCAGATCAATGCGTCACCTGAGCCGGGGCGTAGGCTCCCCTCATGGACGCCTCAACCACCCCCGCTGCGCTGTTTGATGCCGAGTTGGTCAAACGCTATGACCTGGCCGGTCCCCGCTACACTTCTTACCCGACTGCGCCCCATTTTCAGCCGGGTTATTCGGCCAACGACTATCGTTATCAAGTTGCGGTCAGCAACGGCGATCCGCTGCCCAAGCCATTGTCGGTCTACCTGCACCTGCCCTTCTGCACCAATCCCTGTTTCTACTGCGGCTGTACCCGGGTCATTACCCGCAACCGGAGCAAGGGCAGCGCCTACGTCGATCTGCTTCGTCGCGAGATCGACCTGCAGGCGACGCTATTCGATACCGACCGGCCGCTGCAGCAACTCCACCTGGGCGGTGGCAGTCCGAACTTCCATAGCCCGGAGGAACTGGGTTCGCTGGTGCAGACCCTGTCAGATGCCTTTCGCTTTGCGCCGCCCGGCGAACGCGAGTTCGGCATCGAGATTGATCCGCGGATGACCACCCCCGGCGATCTGACCGCCCTGCGTCAGCTCGGCTTCAATCGGGTAAGCATGGGAATTCAGGATTTCGATCCACAAGTGCAGCAGGCAATCAACCGGGTGCAGAGCGCCGAAGCGACGCTGGAACTGGTGCGCAAGGCGCAGTCGCTGGATTATCGCTCGATCAATGTGGACCTGATCTACGGCTTGCCCAGGCAGCGCCTGGAAGGCTTTTCGGAAACCCTGGATGCGGTCATCAAGGCAAAGCCTGGCCGCATCGCAGCGTACAGCTACGCGCACCTGCCCGCCCGCTTCAAGGCACAGCGACAGATCCGCGATGAGGATTTGCCGAATCCGGAGTTGAAGCTGGCGCTGCTGCAGCTGTGCGTAGAAAAGCTGCAGGCAGCCGGCTACATCTACATCGGCATGGATCACTTCGCGTTGCCCGATGATGAACTCAGTCTGGCGCTTGGTAATAGCACCCTGCAGCGCAACTTCCAGGG
>JAGRJL010000448.1:0-7879 GCA_020442775.1 Lysobacterales bacterium
GCCTTCACCAGCGGCGGGCCGCCGAGGAAGATCGTCCCCTGCTCGCGCACGATGATCGTCTCGTCGCTCATCGCCGGCACGTAGGCGCCGCCGGCGGTGCACGACCCCATCACCACCGCTATCTGCGGGATATTCTGCGCCGACAGCCGGGCCTGGTTGTAGAAGATCCGCCCGAAGTGATCACGATCCGGAAACACCTGATCCTGCAGCGGCAGGAAGGCCCCGCCGGAGTCCACCAGGTAGACGCAGGGCAAACGATTCTCCAGCGCCACTTCCTGCGCCCGCAGATGTTTCTTGACCGTCATCGGGAAGTAGGTGCCGCCCTTGACCGTGGCGTCGTTGGCGACCACCACAACTTCTATACCCTGGACCCGCCCGATACCGGTAATCACCCCCGCACAGGGCGCCTGATCGTCGTACATCCCGTGCGCGGCCAGCGCCGACAGTTCCAGAAACGGGCTTCCGGGGTCGAGCAGGGCGCGAATCCGCTCCCGGGGCAGCAGCTTGCCTCGCTCGGTGTGCTTGAGGCGGGCGCGCTCGCCGCCGCCCTGCGCGACGCTGGCCATCTGCGCGCGCAAATCATCGACCACGCTGCTCAACTGCGCCGCATTCTCCGCATAGCGCGGATCGCGGGTATCAATATCGCTCTGGATAGCCGGCATCTCGCGGTCGTCTCAGCTCGGAAAGGGCCCAAGGATAGGGGCAGCTACCCAATTCCGGCTAGCCCGCATATTTCATGAGTGTTCGCAGCGAGGGCGTCGGAGAGCTGCGGTGGTGCGGCCCGCGGACTGGAAATCGACGAAGGCGTACTTGAACAGTACGTCGAGTCGATGGGAGGGAGCAGATCGCGCCACCGCTGCTCTCCGGCGGCCGCAGGAGAAGAGTCATGAAATATGCGGGCTGGCCCGGGACGAAGCACAGACCGATGAGCGACCCCGGTTCCCTCCCCCATCGGCTCACTTCGGCGAAGCGAGCCCAGCCGGTCAGTCCTCGTGATCGGCCAGAGCCTGGTCACTCGAAACCAGCAACAGACGTGCGATCACCACCGCAAGCGCGGCGCCGATCAGCTGCGCGGCAATGAAGGCAGGCGCATCGGCCGGCTGGATCCCCGCGAAAGTCCGGGTCAGGGTGCGCGCCAGAGTGACCGCGGGATTGGCAAATGAGGTGCTCGCGGTAAACCAGTAGGCGGCGAAAATCCAGCAAGCCACCAACCCGGGCACCGCGCCAGGCTGAAAGCGCCGGCCCAGCAGTATGGTTAGCAGCAATCCGCAGGTGGCGACCATCTCGCTCAGCCACTGACTGGCACCGCTGCGCACCCGGGTCCCGGGTTGCCACAGCGGCTCGCCGAACATCGCATGCGCCAGCCACACCCCGATTACCGCGCCGATAAGTTGCGCGACCAGATAACCCGCCTGCTGCGCCGCACGCGGACGCTGATCCACCCAGCCCAGACCCAGAGTGACTGCCGGGTTGAAATGAGCACCGGATATCGGTCCAAGGACGACGATCAGCAGGTATAGCCCGGCGGCCGTGGCACCGGCATTGGCCAGCAGCGCCAGAGCATCATTTCCGGCTGCCAGTCTGGCACCCATGATCCCGCTGCCGACGACGATGGCCAGCAGCGCCAGCGTCCCCAGAAACTCCGCGAGAAATCGCTGTCTCAGCAGCATCGCAGGCTCGCCAGCAGGCCCTCTACACGACGACCGATTTCGTCACGGACCTGCAGATAACCTTCCTCGCCCAGATCTCGAGGGTCCTGCAGCGCCCAGTCCTCGCGCCTTTTTGCCGGCACCCAGGGACAACTGTCGCCGCAGCCCATGGTCACCACCGCATCAAAGGAGATCCCGCGGATCTCCTCCAGCGACTTGGAGCGATGCGCGCTCATTTCGTATCCCAATGACGCCATCGCCGCGATCGCCTTGGGATTGACCTTGCCCGAGGGCCGCGATCCGGCGCTGTAGGCTTCCACATCCGATCCGCCCTTGATCCGCGCGAAGGCCTCGGCCATCTGCGAACGATTGGAATTCTCCACACAGACGAACAGCACCTTCAGTTTGTCCATTGACCCAGTCCCATTCAGCTCGCAGGTGCCACCGGCACAGCAGTTCTCGGTGAGGTAGTCGATCAAGCCTCGCATCTTCTGGAAGTTGGCATAGACCCAGATCTCGCGCCCATCACGGCGGTCGGTGATCAGACCCGCGCGTCGCAGTTGATTCAGATGCGCGGTCATGGTGGCGGAGGGAAAACCCAGTCGCTCGCGCAGCTGACCCACGGTGCTCCCGGCCGGGCCCAATTCCACCAGCAAGCGATAGGTCGCGAGCCGGTTGGCCTGCGCCAGCGCGCGCAACGAATCCAGCGCCGCTCCGTCGTTCATTTCTCGATATCTCCGGAAATTTCGAGACAATTCTAGCGCCTCCTGCTGATCGAGGGAATCGGCGGCATTCGGCTGCTGTTTGGTGCGACTGTGCTATTTCCCGGGTTGCTTCGTGTGCGGCAGAGGCCACCATGACCGCTGTTTACCGCTTCTGCGCCGACCTGGTGATGCTCATTCATTTCGGCTTTGTGCTTTTTGTGGTCGGTGCACTGGTCCTGATTCTGGTCGGCGGCTGGCAAGGCTGGTCGTGGGTGCGCGTTCGCAGATTTCGTCGGCTCCATCTGGGCGCAATTGCCTTTGTGGTGGTTCAGGCGTGGCTGGGACAGACCTGCCCGCTAACGCTGCTGGAGATGGCATTGCGGGCCCGGGCAGGCGAAGCAACCTACCCGGGCAGCTTTATCGCTCACTGGATCGAATCCCTGCTCTACTATCAGGCACCGCCCATCGTGTTCACCCTGGCCTACACCGCATTCGGCTTGCTGGTGTTGATCAGCTGGCGCTGGGTCAGGCCGCACGCGTCGATTGACAGCCGATCCGGTGGCTCTTTGCGGGAACCGCCGCCCTCGTGACTTACCTGCAGCGCTGGAACACGCGACAATCGGGGTCTGCCAGGCCACGCGGGTAGCCATGACCGCCAAACCCGACTTCGCGGAGATCGACGCGCATCTGGAGGAACTGCTCGAACTGGGGCAGAACGAGCGCCAGCTGCGGCTGGAAGAGCTGGACTATACCCGCCCCGATCTGGCGGCCATGGTGCGCAAGGTGCTGGCCTTCACCGCCGCCGCCGACACCCTCGACTTCGCCCACGCCGGTCAATCGCTGCAGCGGGTCGAGGAGCAGCCTCCGCCAGCAGAGATCGGCGGCTATCGACTGCTGGAAGAAATCGGCCGCGGCGGGATGGCGGTGGTCTACGCCGGGGTGCGCGATGTCCACGGCAGCGCGCAGCGGGTCGCGATCAAACTGCTGCGCGCGGCGATCCTGTCGCCGGTTGACCGCGAGCGCTTTCTCAACGAACAACGCATCCTGGCTCGACTGCAGCATCCGAATATTGCCTCGTTGATTGATGTGGGCGTGGTCGGCGATCGACCCTACATGGTGCTTGAGCGCATCGACGGAGTGCCAATCAATCAGCAACTCTCCGCCGGCCATGCCAATCTTGAGCGACAGCTGGACGCGATCGAGCGGATCACCGACGCGCTGGCGCTGGCCCACGAACACTTCGTAATTCACCGAGACATCAAGCCCGGCAACGTGTTGATCGACAGCCAGGGCCACCTCAAGCTGATCGATTTCGGCATCGCCAAGGTACTCGATGGTGCCGATGGCTTGGGGATGGCACCCACCCTGACCGGCACTGCGCCGCTGACCCTGCGCTATGCCTCCCCCGAGCAGTTGGGCGATCGTCCGGTCGGCGTGGGCAGCGACATCTACCAGCTGGGCCTGCTGATGTTCCACCTGCTCAGCGGCGGTTGGCCCTTCGATGAGGCGGAATCGGAAGTACCTGCGCAGCGAACCCAGCCCGACTATCGTCCCTGCCTGCCCAGCCAGCGGGCTGCCGAGCCCAGGCTCAAGCGCGCCTTGCAGGGAGATCTGGACAGCATCGTGATGCGCTGTCTGGCCCATGATCCAGCTCATCGCTACCGCTCGATCCGCGAGCTCAAGGATGATCTCGAGCGCTATCGCGAGCATCGACCGGTGCAGGCCCGCCGCCATACCCGCGCCTATCTGTTGCGCCGCTTCGTCCACCGCCACCGACTCGGGGTTGCGCTGGCAGTGGCCTCGCTGCTGCTGATTGCGGTTTCGGTCTACTCGGCGCTGTCGCTGGCGGATCGCTCGCGGCTCTACGCACAGCGCACCGAACGGATACTGGACACCATGGCCAGTCTGTTTGCCAACGCCAACCCATACGCGGCGACGCCGGGCGAGGTCAGCGTTTCGCAGGCGGTCAGCGCGGCATCAGAGCGCTTTCTCAACGAAACCGATCCCGACCCGCTGTTTCAGGTGCTGATGCTCGAGCGCCTGGCCGACATCCAAAGTGCGCTGCGGGATTTCAGCAGCGAAGGGGCGCTGCTACGCAAGGCCCGCGACCTGGCCGACCAGAACCAGCTGGATCAGGCGGTTCGCGACCGCTTGCTGGTGAAGGTCGGTGAATCCACCTTTGCCCTGGGGGAGTACGCCGAAGTCGACCGACTGTTGAGCGCCGACCATGGCCAGATGGAACCCGAGTCTGCTGCGCGCGCCGAATACCTGCGCGCCAAGCTGGCCATAGAGCGGGGCCTCAACGACCAGGCGCTGACCCACTTCGACACCCTGTTTGCCGCCCTCAAGGCGCACGACCTGCCGGACCTGTTCGAGCAGTCGGTGTACAACAGCTTCGGCATACTGCAACGGCGTCTGGGCAACACTGACGAGGCCATCGCAGCCTATCGCAGGGCCTATGCACTACTGGACCCTTCCCGCCTTGACGACCGGGAAGCGCTGATGACCATCCCCACCAACATCGCGATCGCCTACGGCGCGGCCGGCCGCTATGCCGAATCCGAACGCGAGTTCTCCACCCATCTGCAAACCAGCGTCGGACGACTGGGTCCGGATCACCCGCAAATTGCGATTCTGGTCCGCAACTACGCCACGCTGCTGCAGTACACCGCCCGCTTTGATCAGGCCTACGCACTGCTCCAGCGCTACCTGCCCGCCTACCAGGCGAGCGATTCCAAGTCCACCCAGGCCAGCTATCTGGACGCTCTGTCGGTGGCCGCGCTGGCGGTCGGGCGGGAACCAGAATCCATTGAGCACGCCGCACGGGGGCTGGATCTGGCGCTCACGGTCTACGGCGAGCATCCACGTGAGGTGGCCTCCGAGATCGACCGACTGGCCTGGATGCTTTTCGAGTTCGGTGACCTCGATCGTGCTGCCAGGCTGGCGGTATTCCTGGTTCAGCGGGATGCTGAGACTTCCGGCCGTATCGCGGTGATCCTGCAGATTGGCAAGGCGCTCAGATCACCCGCGCTGCCAGCCGGTCTGGCGATTCCGGAGCCGCCGGCGGACAGCTGCGACGAGGGGGAACTGGTCGCCCTGCGCGCGTGGCTGGTCGATCATCGAGCACCGCCAGCCGATGCTATACCGGATGGCTGCATTCCCCGTCAGCGCCTGCGCATGCAGGCGATGGGGCTGACTGCGGCGCCCGCCGACTCCGCAGAGGACGACGCTGAACCGATGCGCTCCGGGTTCATGCGACTGGCGCCTGACCAAGGCAGGAATTGGCAAAAAACACCTTCCCCCACGCTGGCCGAGCTGGTTGATCAGGTGATCGCCCGGCTGGAGCGGATCCCACGGTCTGATCCGCCGGCTGGCGCGGCACCCGACTCATAGCGGACCCAGATCCGGTCGGCGCCAGGGCCGCCGCTGCTCCTCACGCAGCCGACGGACCGTAAAGGTTCCGCCGTGGTCACTGTGCAGCACGATCTGCCCGGAGCGCGCGGTACTCAGCTGCTGCGCGCCGACTGCGCCCACCCGGGCCACTGTTTGTTCCCGGGGCATCGAGAAGCGATTGCCATATCCCGCCGAATAGATCACCAGCGAGGGGCTGACCGCCGCCAGGAACTCGCTGCTGGATGACCCGGCACTGCCATGGTGCGGCGCGATCAGCACATCTGCGTCGATTGCTTGCCGCTGCTCCCGCACCAGTCGCTGCTCGATGATCTGGCCGATGTCTCCAGGCACCAGCAGCACCGCGCCCCAGCCATCTTCGATTCGGAGCACGCAGGAGCTCTCATTGCCGAGGTAGGGAAAGTGCTCAGGTGGATGCAGGATGCGGAAATCGACGCCATCCCATTGCCATCGATCGCCCGCCTGGCATTCGCCGGCGCCTTCCCGAGGCTCCGCAAGCTGTGCCTTCTCAAAGCCGACGGAGAAGGACTCGACCACTGCAGACCAGCCGCCGGCATGATCGCTGTCGCCATGACTGATGATCAGCCCGTCCAGGGCCCTGACCCCAGCCTGATCAAGCGCCGGAACGACCAGTGCGGCGCCGGCGTCGAAGCCCGATGGCGAGCCCGGACCGGCATCGATCAGCAGGTGGTGGGCTGCGGTCTGCAGCAGGATCGCCTGCCCCTGGCCCACGTCAATGACCGTTACCCGAAGTTCTCCGTGCGCCAGCCCAAGCGGCCTCGGCCATAGCAGGGGCAGCCAGCAGAGCAGCGCTGCAGCGCGCCAGCGAACCCCGTGAGGCGCGAACAGCCACAGGGTACCCACCGATGCCAGACCCAGCGCCAGCAGCGTGGGGGCGCCAGTTGCGGTGCTGATCTGCCAGCCATCGAAGCTTTCCATCAGTTGCCACAAGGGGCTGATGCTGAGCGCGGCCAGATCCATCAGCGGCTGCGCCAGGACAGCCGGCAGCACAGCGCTGGCTGCGGTCGCAAGCAGCGTCAGCGGCACCACGATCAGGCTCACCCAAGGCACCGCGAGCAGATTGATCGCAGGCCCGGCCCAGGAGCCGTGCTGAAACCACAGCGCGGTCAGCGGCCACAGCCCAAGCGCAAGGATCGCCTGGGCCAACAGCAATCCGCGCCACCAACTCGTTCTTCTTCCGCCGCGCGCAAACAGGTAGAGCAGCCACCCGGCAGCACCAAAGGACAGCCAGAAGCCGGCGCTGAGCGGCGCCAGCGGGTCGATCAACAGAACCGCGGTCAGCGCCAGGGCATAGGCCGACCATGAATCCAGCGAGCGGCGCAGCAGACGCGCAGCCAGAAACGCGAGCAGACCGACGATGGCGCGCTGAGTGGGCAGGCTGAAGCCAGCCAGCGCCGCGTAGCCTAGCGCCAGCATCAGCGCCGCCAGCGCCTGCGCCTGCGGTCTGGCCAAACGTTCGCAGAGGGTGGGAAAAGCGCGATAGCACAGGCCCGCGAGCAATGCCCCGAGCCCGGCGACCAGACCGATGTGCAGCCCGGAGATGGCCATCAGGTGGCTCAAACCCGCGCGTCGCAGGCGCTCCCACTGCGAGTCCTCAAACTCGCGGGTGTCGCCCAGCGCCAACGCCTTGATGGTCGCCCGCTCGGACCCGGCCGGCAGCTGCTGGTCAATCTGATTGGCCAGCTGCCAGCGCCAGTGATCGAGACTCCAGTGGGCGGCACAGGCAATCGACGCAGCGCTCTGAACCGTCCCACGAGCCGACCAGCCGCTGCTCAGCGCGGACCGTTCCGGGTCCCAGCCCGCGGGGTTGGCCGGACCTCGACTGCTGCGCAAGCGGACACCCAGCTCCAGACATTCGCCGGGAATCACCATGTCCGCCTGATCGATACTGCGATACCAGCTCAGCCGTAGCAGTAGTCCGGGCCGGATCTCGCCGACGCCCTGCTCGGTTCTTGCCAGAAAGCTCAACCGGTCGGCATCTAGCCGGGGCAGGCCTTCCACCCGGACCAGCAGTTTCGCCTCCAGCGGCTGCTCCTGGTCTCCGATGGATCTAGCGATGGGGACGGTCAGGCGCAGGTTGGCGTACAGTGAGCC
>JAGRJL010000448.1:7948-11286 GCA_020442775.1 Lysobacterales bacterium
TAGCGCAGCCGTCAGGCCAGCTGCCGCCATGCCCCAGACGGGCAACAGCGGATGGCGTAGCGCGAGCACGATTCCCAGCAGCAGTGCGCCCGCCAGCAACAGCGGATGCGCTGGAGGTCGACTCGAAATCACCGCCGAACGGTCGACTGGATGCGGTCAACCCGCCGCGACCGGCGCAGCCCGGCGGCAGCCGCCAGCTCAGGCCGGATGCAGCTGGCCACCGCGCAGTTCCAGCACCCGATCCATTCTTCTGGCCAGGCGAAGGTCATGGGTGACCAGGATCAATGCGGTCCCGACCTCGCGATTGAGCTCCAGCAGCAGCTCGTAGACCTGGGCGGCGGTGCCTTCGTCCAGATTGCCGGTGGGCTCGTCGCCGAGCATGCAGGCCGGGCGATTGACCAGCGCTCTGGCCACCGCGGCTCGCTGTCGTTCGCCTCCTGAAAGCTCACCCGGCTTGTGCTCCAGCCGTTTACCCAAGCCTACGCGGTCGAGCAATTCGGTCGCGCGCTGGCTGGCTGCGGCCACCGGCAATCCGGCAATCAGCAGGGGCATCGCCACGTTTTCCAGGGCGCTGAATTCGGGCAGCAGGTGATGAAACTGGTACACGAAACCCAGGTGACGGTTGCGCAAGTTCCCGCGATCGCGCTCGTTGAGCTTGGACATCGCCTTGCCGACCAGATAAACCTCGCCCGAACTGGGGGCATCGAGGCCGCCGAGCAGATGCAGCAGCGTACTCTTGCCCGCACCGGAGGCGCCAACGATGGCCACGCGCTCGCCGGGCGCGACGCCCAGTTCGATTCCTTCGAGCACGCTCACTGCCAAACCGGCCTCGCGATAGGCCATGCGCAATCCTTGCGCCTGAATCACCCACTGCGGCGTCGCCGAATTCTCACTCATAGCGCAGCGCTCGTGCAGGTTCGGTGCGCGATGCCCGCCAGGCCGGATACAGGGTCGCGACGGCCGAGAAGGCGAGCGCGACCAGGCCGATCTTGAGCACATCAAAGGGCCGCAATTCCGATGGCAACTGATTGATGTAGTAGACGTCGCCAGGCAGCGCCTTGAAGCCGAAGGTCCGCTCCAGCAGCGGCACCAGCGTCTCCACATTGCTGGCGATCAACACTCCCAGGGCAATCCCGAACAGAGTGCCGACCACGCCGATGGTGATGCCCTGAACCATGAACACCCGCAGGATCTGCCCCGGAGATGCCCCCATGGTCCGCAGGATTGCGATGTCAGCCTGCTTGTCGGTCACCACCATGACCAGCGTCGACACCAGATTGAAGGCGGCGATGCCGACCAGCATCGACAGAATGATGAACATCACCATCTTCTCGGTACGGATTGCGCGGAAGAAGTTGGCGTGCTGTTGGGTCCAGTCGCGCACCATCAGACCGCCGCCCAACTTGTCGCTGAGCTCCTCGCTGACCGACCAGGCGTCGAAGAGATCGGTGAGCTGCAGCCGCAGGCCGGTCACCGCGTCACCCATCCGGAACAGCTTCTGCGCATCGGCCATGTGGATCACCGAAGTGCCGCGGTCGTACTCGTACATGCCGACCTCGAAAATCCCCACCACCCGGAAGCGTTTGACCGTGGGGATCATGCCGGCTGGCGTCACCCGCGCCTGCGGCGCGTAAAGGGTCACCGTGTCGCCTACCCGGGCGCCCAGCGCGTAGGACAGTTCCAACCCCAGAACGATGCCAAACTCTCCCGGCTTGAGATCATCCAGACTGCCTTCGATCATCTTCTTGCCCAGATCGGAGACCGCCAGTTCCTTCTCCGGCAGGATGCCGCGAACGATCGCGCCGCTGACCCGGCGACCCTGAAACAGCGCCTCACGCTCCACATAGGGCGCAGCACCGACCACCTTGGGATGCTGCGCGATGCTCTGCTCCGCACCCCGCCAGTCAGTCAGATCCTCGCCCAGGCTGGAAACGGTGGCGTGAGCGACCATCCCCAGAATCCGCGAGCGCAGTTCCTGCTCGAATCCATTCATCACCGAGATCACCACAATCAGGGCGGCCACGCCCAGCGCGATGCCGATCATCGATGCAGCGGAAATGAAGGAAATGAAGAAGTTACGACGCTTCGCGCCGGTGTAGCGCAAGCCGATGAATAACGCCAGGGGTCGAAACATCAGCGACCGCTCTCGCTTTGGTGGCGTGCCAGCCACAGGCGAAGGCGACGTCGGTCGTCATCGCGACTGTTCCATGGCGCCAAAAACAAGCTGATGCGCATTCCCTTGCCATCCTCCAAACGCACGCTGACGCAGTCGGCAATGACTGCACTATCCATCAGTGAATGTGGTTGCCCGTTGAGGCCGATCTGATCACTGTCGCTGGCCAACAGCAGCACCGCTGCTACTGATCGTTGCCAGTGCCACCATAGCGCCCAGCAGATTAACGGAAGCAGGACCACCGACACCACCGGCAAGTCGCTGCCCAGGATCACCAGAAGCGCTAGCGCGCAGGCGCCGGCCGCGAATGCCAGACGCCAGCCCAAGCTCGGCGGAAAGCTTTCAATTCGGCTGGCGGATTCGCTGAACCAGCCCACTCAAGGCACCGTCACTGCAGGGAATTCGGCCACTCAGCCAGTCCCAAAGCTGATCATCCTCACAGGCCAGCAGTTTCCAGAGCAACTCCCGCTGCTCGGCGCTGTCGCTGCCCCAGTGACGATCCACGTAGCGATTGAGCATGAAGTCCAGTTCTTTCATGCCGCGCCGGCAGCGCCAGCGCACCCGCCCCAGTTCTCCGTCAGTCACGGTCGATCAGGTATCTGCTACAGGCCGCGTCTGGCCACCATCAGCTTCTTGATCTCGGCAATCGCCAGCGCCGGGTTCAAGCCCTTGGGACAGGTCTTGGTGCAGTTCATGATCGTGTGACAGCGGTACAGCTTGAATGGATCCTCAAGATCGTCCAGCCGCTCGCCGGTGGCCTCATCGCGCGAATCGATGATCCAGCGGTAGGCCTGCAGGAGGATCGCCGGCCCCAGATAGCGCTCGCCATTCCACCAGTAGCTGGGACAGGAGGTCGAACAGCAGGCGCACAGGATGCACTCGTAAAGCCCATCCAGCTTGGCCCGCTCTTCCTTGGACTGCAGGCGCTCCGAATCCGGCGGCGGCGCGCTCTGGGTGCGAATCCAGGGGCGGATCGACGCGTGCTGCGCGTAGAAATGAGTGAGGTCGGGCACCAGATCCTTGACCACCGGCATGTGCGGCAGCGGGTAGATCTTGACCTCGCCCTTAACGTCGGCAATCGCCTTGGTGCACGCCAGCGTGTTGGTCCCGTCGATATTCATCGCGCACGACCCGCAAATCCCTTCGCGGCAGGAGCGGCGGAAGG
>JAGRJL010000449.1 GCA_020442775.1 Lysobacterales bacterium
GCTTTCCAGCGGTACGGATTGATTCCGAGCAATGCGGGCGGGACGCCCGGGTTCCATTGAAGCGGGCATTTCGGGACGTTGGAGAATCTTTGCTCTGGACCGCGGGCATCCTGCCCGCACGCATTTCGGCGGTTCGGATTGATGCAGAGCAATGTCGGCGGTACGCCCGTGCTCCTTCAAATCCGCCCTTCCGGGCGCTGGAGGTCCGGATCGGCTCATGGTCCGAGTACAGCCCAACGCGCGTGCCGTTCCCTTTGGACCTCCACGCTCTCTCCACTACACTTCGCTGCAATTGAACACGACGGGTAGCGAGTGGAACATCCTTATCTAAGCCTGGATGGCTTGTTGAGCCGTTGGCAGGCCAACATCGGCGCGGCTGAGCTGCACGGAAATGTGTGCGGGTGGCTGTGCGGCGGAAGCGAAGCGCAGGAGGACCTGTGGCAAAGGCGGCTGGGTCTTGAGCAGGCCTTTGGCAGCGCCAGCAGCGAAGATGCGGAAAGGGTTCTGGATGCCATCGCCCGCGCCAGCTGGAGCCAGCTGGAGGACGAGGCCTTTGCCTTCCATCCCATCCTCCCGCCCGACGAAGTTCCGGTCCAACAGCGCGCGGATGCGCTGCTCAGCTGGTGCGCGGGCTTCATGGGCGGACTGGGGCTGGCCGGCTATCAGGCCCCGCCGGACGAAGACGGCGTGGCTGAGTTCCTCGACGACCTGGGCCGCATCGCCCGTAGCGAGATCGAGATGCGCGATGACCCCGAAGAGGACGAAGCGGCCTATGCTGAGCTGCTGGAGTTCCTGCGCATGGGCACCCTGATGGTCCATCTCTCACACAATCGGAAAACAGCATGATCACCGCAACCGAGTATGCGCGCCGACGCAAGCAGCTGATGGCGATGGCCGGCGATCGCAGCGCCATAGTGGTCCCGGCTGCGCCTGAGCGGATTCGCAACAACGATGCGCACTATCCCTATCGGCAGGACAGTGATCTGCTCTACCTGACTGGCTTCAACGAGCCTGAGGCGGTATTGGTGCTGGTGCCCGGGCGCAGCGCGGCGGCCAGCATCCTGTTTTGCCGCGAGCGCGACCCGCGGCGGGAGCAGTGGGACGGCCCGAGGCTGGGGCCGGAGCAGGCGCCAGAAGCGCTGGGGGTTGACGATGCCTTCCCCATAGACGACATCGACGACATTCTGCCGGGCCTGCTGGAAGACCGTGAGCGGATCTACTACCCCTTCGGCCGCGATGCCGAGTTCGATCTGCGGGTGATTGGCTGGATCAATCGGACCCGCGCTCAGGTCAAGGGCCGTGCCGAGGCGCCGCAGGCGCTGACCGCGCTGGGGCATATCCTGCATGAGCTGCGCTTGTTCAAGTCACGCGCCGAGTTGCGCCTGATGGGCAAGGCGGCAGACATCTCCGTGGCCGCACACCAACGGATCCTGGAGGCCTGCAAGCCTGGCGGCAGCGAGTTCGAGATCGAAGCTGAGATCCTCCACGTTTTCGGCAAGCACCGCTCGGTGCCCGCCTATGAGCCGATTGTCGGAAGCGGCAAGAATGCCTGCGTGCTGCATTACCGGGCCAACTCCGCCGAACTGGTGGATGGAGATCTGCTGCTGGTGGACGCCGGCGCCGAATTCGAAGGCTACGCAGCCGATATCACCCGCACGGTGCCGGTCAATGGGGCCTTCAGCAAGCCGCAAAGAGCCATCTACGAGGTGGTGCTGGCAGCCCAGCGCGCGGCGATTGCCGAGGTCAAACCCGGCAATCACTGGGAGAAGCCGCATCAGGCCGCGGTTCGGACCATCAGCGAGGGCTTGATCAAGCTGGGACTGCTCAAGGGCGATCTGGCGAAGGTGATCAAGGACGGCGAGTACCAGCGCTTTTTCATGCACAAGACCGGTCACTGGCTGGGGCTGGATGTGCATGATGTGGGCGACTACCGCGTTGGCGGCCAGCCGCGGGTGTTTGAGCCTGGCATGGTGTTGACCGTCGAGCCGGGAATCTACATCGGTGCCGACGAAAAGAGCGTCAGCAAGCGCTGGCGCGGAATTGGTGTGCGCATAGAGGATGACGTGGTGGTCACCAAGGACGGCAACCGCGTGCTGACCGAATCTGCGCCCAAGGATCCCGACGAGATTGAGCGGATCATGGCCGCCGCCAGGGACAAGGCCAAAGCGACCCCGGTAAAGGCTGCGCGCCGGAGTCGAGCCATGGTCGCTGGCTGAGCGCCGCCTCCCGATCTGACAGTTCCGGAGCGGATCTGACCGGAGCTGGTCGCTGCACTCCGACCAGGTCCGGGCGGCCGTTCATGGCCGTATCGACTCGATCGGCGCCGCTGCCGGCGGTCGCTCAAGCCAACGCTTCCGCGGATCAGGGGGTGTCTGACTGCCCAACGGTTCCGGTTTCGCCGAGCGTGGCGGCTTTCTGCTCAGGCAACCGACCCAGTATGCTGCCCTCAATCAGCGTATCCAGCTCCGGATGCTCGATAAACTTGAAGGGGATGCTGGTCAGACGCAGGCCAGTGTTGCGCTGGACCACGAAATGCAGGTGGGGCCCGGTGGAGAAACCGGTGTTGCCGGACCGGGCGATCTGCTGGCCGGCGCGGACCTGATCGCCGACCTTGACGTCGATCGTCTCCAGGGCCAGATGCGCGTAGACCGCCATGGTGCCGTCGGCGTGAACAATGCGCACGTGGTTGGCGCGGTCGCCCCACTGGGCGATGTCGGTACCGGCACCGAAAAAGTCATCCTCAACCAGCATTACCGTTCCGGCGCGGGCGGCCAGCACCGGGGTGCCTTCGTCCATGTCAATATCAATGGCGAAATAGGCCTGCTCGTCGCTGTGGCTGTAGGGCCCGCCAAATCCCTGCATCAAGCGATGCTTTTCACCTTGCCGAAAGGGCAGCTGATAGCGCGCATTGGGGTCGGGTCTGGCGCCCGGGTCACCCAACATCCAGCGGAACTGGAAGTTGAAGCGCCAGGACTGGGTCGGGTCCTCGGGAATGACCTTGAGGATGGGCGTGCTGGTGAGGCCAGGCACCACCACCCGCGCCGGAAGCTCGGGAGCCGACAGCACGTTGAGCGCGTCGGTGAAGTTCATCTCCACCTCTGCCGGACCGGCCATCTGATTGACCAACAGATAGCGCTTGTCGTCCGCCGGGCCGTCTTCCAGCGCCTCGATCCACTTCTTGGGGTCAGCCTTGGCCAAACGGCTTTCCACTGGCTGATCGGTGTCCGGCGCCTGGTCGGTGAAGTGCAGGATGCCGTTTTCGTCGCGGTAGCTGTAGACCCGCTTGGCGGCCAGCGGGAGGCCCACCAGCAGACCCAAGGCGATCAGCGCAATGACTGATCGCCGAAGCGGGATCTGATGGCGGCTGGCCTGGCTGATGATCGGTCCGCTCTAGAAGGCGTTGAGACCGGTGACCTCGCGGCCGATCACCAACTCGTGCACGGTTTCAGTGCCTTCGTAGGTGATCACGCTCTCCAGATTGAGCTGATGCCGGATCGGGCAGTACTCGGTGGTGATGCCGGCGCCGCCGAGCAAATCGCGCGCGTCGCGGGCGATGTCGATCGCCATCCGGCAGTTGTTCCACTTGGCCAGGCTGACCTGCGAGGGCTGCATGGTGCCGGCGTCCTTGAGCCGACCCAGCTGCATCGACAGCAGCTGCGCGGTGGTGATCCGGCGCGCCATTTCGGCCAGACGCCGCTGCACCGTCTGGGTGGCGGCCAGCGGGCGTCCGAACAGCAGGCGGGTCTTGGTGTTCTCCAGCACCTCGGTGTAGCAGGCAATGGCGGCGCCGATCGGGCCCCAGGTGATCCCGTAGCGGGCCTGGGTGAGGCAGGACAGCGGACCCTTGAGGCCACGCACATTGGGCAGGCGATTGGCGTCCGGCACGCGCACGTCGTCGAAGTACAGCTCGCTGGTCACCGAGGCGCGCAGGCTCATCTTGCGATGGATGTCCTTGGTCACGAAGCCCTTCATTCCGCGCTCAACCAGGAAGCCCTGAATGCCGTCCTCGGTCATCGCCCAGACGATGGCCACGTGGGCCAGACCACCGTTGGTGATCCACATCTTGGAGCCGTTGATGATCCAGTCGTCGCCGTCACGCTTTGCGTGGGTCTTCATCGAACCCGGGTCGGAGCCGCCGTGCGGCTCGGTCAGGCCGAAGCAGCCGATAATCTCGCCGCGCGCCATGCCGGGGAGGAAGCGCTGACGCTGCTCCTCGCTGCCGAATGCGTAGATCGGATACATGCACAGGCTGGACTGCACCGACACGAAGCTGCGGATGCCGGAATCGCCACGCTCCAGTTCCTGGCAGATCAGCCCGTAGCTGACCGCGTTCAGACCGGCGCAGCCGTATTCGGTGGGCAACGAAGAACCGAGCAGACCCAGTTCCGCGATCTCCGGAATCAGTTCGGCCGGGAAGCGTCCCTCGTCGAAGCAGGGGCCGATGATCGGCAGTACCCGCTCATCGGTGAAGCGGGCGACGCTGTCCTGCACCATGCGCTCGTCGTCGCTGAGCATCGAGCGGGTGTCGTAGAGGTCGGTGGGATCGAGCGCGATCTTGGCGCTCGCCTTGCTGCCTTCGGCCATGACTATTCCTGGAAACAAAATTAGCCGGATATTGTAGAACGCTGAACGACCGGGCGTCACGAGAGCCGGAGCCGAGCGGTGGCGAACCGTTCAGGTGCTGCGGCTGCCGAAGAGACATGGTGGTTCGATCTGCTCCCTGCAATCGCCTCGACGTACTAGACCGAAGCCGAGCGGTGGCGAACCGTTCAGGCTGGGAGCGCAGTTCCAGTAGCCAGTGCCGGTGGCCCGGTAAAGCGCAAGTGCACCTTCCGCCCGGCGATGCGCAGGGCACCCAGCGAGACCTGTGGATGAAGGCAGTACCTGCTGACTGGCTACTGCAAGTTCTGCTTCTTCGCCTTGGCCCGGGCAATCGCCGCGGCCAGGGTGTCGCTGGCGTTGCTCAACAGCATCTCGCGACGCTTGGCCGCCAGTTTCGCTGCCTTGGCTCGCTCCCGCTCGGTCTCGCGCTGCTGATGGTCCTCGTAGCGCTGACGGAACAATGGGGTCTCGGGACGCTGGTGAGCGGGCAGGGCGAGGGTGTCCGGGCGCGGGTCGGCAATCAGTTCGATGCAGTCCACCGGGCAAGGCGCGATGCACAGTTCGCAGCCAGTGCAGTCTTCTGCAATGACCGTATGCATCCGTTTGCCGGCGCCGATGATCGCGTCCACTGGGCAGGCGAGGATGCACTTGGTGCAGCCGATGCAGACGCTTTCATCGATCAGCGCGATTCGCCGAGGCGCCTCGCTGCCGCAGGCCGGGTCGAGCGGCAGCTCCGCGGTGTCGAGCTGGCTGGCCAGCGCCGCGATGGTGGCGGCGCCGCCGGGCGGGCAGCGATTGATCGGCGCCTCGCCATCCGCCATCGCCTCCGCATAGGGTCGGCAAGCGGGATAGCCGCAGCGGGTGCACTGGGTCTGCGGGAGCAGGGCGTCCAGATCGCTGGCGGTCGCGCTAGGCATGGCGGGGCGATGCTGCTTGCGGCGCCCATCGAAGACTCAGGCAAGAGGGCCCAGGGCAAGGGGCCCAGGGCCCAGGAGAGCGCGGCGTTGCGCTGCCTTCCTGGGCCCTGGGCCCTCTTCTCTGGGCCCTTGCCAGAATCATCTAACCCTCATCCCTGGCTGCGCGCCGCTGTCGGGACTGAGCAGGAAGGGTCCGCCGCGTTCATCCGAAGCCGCCATGACCATCCCTTCGGACATCCCAAAGCGCATCTTTCTAGGCGCCAGATTGGCCACCATTACGGTCAGCCGTCCGATCAGGCTGGCCGGATCGTAGGCGCTTTTGATTCCGGCGAAGACCTGTCGCTGCTCGCTGCCAATGTCCAGCACCAGCCGCAACAGCTTGTCGGCCCCCTCGACGTGGTCGGCGCTGACGATCCGGGCGATGCGCAGATCTACCTTGTTGAAGTCATCGATATTGATCAGCCCGTCGCCGCTCGCTTCAGCAGGCTTGGGCTTGGCCGCCTCGCTCTTGGTGCTGCTCTTGGTCTCGGCGCGACTGAGTACCGGCGCCGCCTCACTTTCGGTCTTGGGCACCACCACCAGCTTCTGCGTTGCGTCGGCCTCCAGCCGGGTCATCAGCGGCTGGTAGCGCTCGATGGCGTGAGCCAGCAGCGGCTGCTGCAGCTGCTCAAAGCCGCTCAGGGGTGAGTTGAGGAAGGCCTCGGCCTTGTCCGCAGTGAACGGCAGAATCGGCTTGAGGTAGCCGATCAATACCCGGAACAGGTTGATCCCCTGGGTGCAGATCGCCTGCAGATCGGCTTCGCGGCCTTCTTCCTTGGCTACCACCCAGGGCTTGTGCTCATCGACATAGCGATTGGCACGGTCGGCCAGGGTCATGATCAGGCGCACCGCCTTGGCCGCGTCGCGGGCGGCGAAAGCCTGCTGGATCTCGGCGCCGGCGGCGATGAAGTCCTGATACAGCGCCTGATCTGGCAGCGTCGCCGACAGTTGGCCGTCGAAGCGCTTGCTGATAAAGCCGGCGCAGCGACTGGCGATGTTGACCACCTTGCCGACCAGATCCGCGTTGACCTTGGTCGGAAACTCGGCCAGGTTCAGGTCCAGATCGCTCAAACCCGGCCCCAGCTTGGCGGCCAGGTAATAGCGCAGATAGTCCGGCTCGAAATGCGCCAGATAGGTTGCGGCGGTGATGAAGGTGCCGCGCGACTTGCTCATCTTCTGCCCGTCCACGGTCAAAAAGCCGTGGGCGTGAACCATATTCGGGGTGCGCATGCCGGCGCCGTGCAGCACCGCTGGCCAGAACAGGGTGTGGAAATAGAGGATGTCCTTGCCG
>JAGRJL010000450.1 GCA_020442775.1 Lysobacterales bacterium
TGCTGCCGGTGGTAGACGCATTGGTAGAGTACTGGCCGGTGATGAAGGGCACTTCCTGGCCCACGCTCAAGCTCGCTTCCTGGTGATCCAGGGTCATCGTCGACGGGGTACTCAGCACGTTGGAGGTGTTGTCGCTGCCCAGCGCGCGGGCCAGCGCGCCAATCTGCAGGATCGGCACATCGGTGCCCGGCAGGGTGACGGTGCCGCCGACGTAGCCCAGATTGAGGCCACC
This sequence comes from Lysobacterales bacterium, assembly GCA_020442775.1. Taxonomy (GTDB): domain Bacteria; phylum Pseudomonadota; class Gammaproteobacteria; order Xanthomonadales; family SZUA-5; genus SZUA-5. The sequence continues at coordinate 233 of JAGRJL010000450.1, forward strand.
CAGCTGGGCCAGACCGGTGGGGTCGGAGGACAGCCCAACGATCCCGTTGGTGCCGCTGGTGCCGGGGAAGTTGGTGCCGCCGAATACGCCACCGCTGCCGCTCTCCAGGCTGTTGCTGGTGTTCTGCCACTGAATCCCGATTTCCTTGGCGGTGCTGTCGCTGACGTCGGCGATCAGCGCCTCGATCAGCACCTGGGCGCGACGGATGTCGAGTTGGCGGACGACTTCCTTGAGTCCGCGAAACACCGCCGGCGGCGCGCTGATGATCAGCGAGTTGGTTTCCGCGTGCGCCTGGATCGCCGATCTTGACGCTTGCCCTTCGGCAGCGGGCGCACCGCTCTCGCCGGTCATTCCGGCCATCGCCGTTTCCAGAATCGGCACCAGCTGTTCGGCGTTGGCATAGCGCAGATAAATCACCTGCAGCGCGTCATTGCCGGCCAGCGGGGTGTCCAGATGGGTGATCAGCGCCTTCATCCGCAGTCGGCGGGCGCGATCACCGGCCAGCAGCACCGAGTTGGTGCGCTCGTCTGCTGCGATCTTGTTGACGCCGATGTCGCCGGCTCCGTTGGGCTGCAGCAGGGTCAGGGTGCGCACCACCTCGGAGGCGTTGGCATGCTGCAGCGGAATCACTTCCACGTCTGAAGCCGAGGCCTGATCCAGCCGCCGGATCAGCTTCTCGATGCGCTCCACGTTGGCGGCGCGGTCGGCGATCAAAAGGGTTGATGAGGTCGGGTGCGGCAGCAGTTGGGCCGACTGCGGCACCAGCGGTCGCAGCAGCGTGACCAGCTCGGCCGGGCTCAGGTGATTAACCGTCACGATCCGGGTGACCAGCGCGTCGGCCGCGCCATCGTCGGGTCCGGCCGGGGCATCCTGCTGGGCCAGCGCCTCGGGCACGATCTTGGTCATGTTCCCGGCCTGCACCGCGGCGAAGCCGTTCACCCGCAGCACCGAGAGGAACACGTCGTAGACCTCGTCGGGGGTCATCGGACGGTTGGAGATCACGTTGACCTTGCCGGTGACCCTGGGGTCGACGATGAAGTTGCGCCCGGTAATTTCCGACACCGTGGCAATCAGCGAGCCGATTTCCGCATCGCGCAGGTTCAGCGTGTGGCCACCGGCAATCGGGGTCATCGCATTCATCGCCTGGGGCGCGTAGGCCGCTGGCTGTTGTGCCAGGGCGCTGGCGCTCAGCAGACAGAGGAAGCTGATCGAGGCGGTGAACTTTGCAATCATTGCGAGCCGTCCAGATTGATGGGTGGCAGGGCGATCGTACGTCCGTCACGACGCACACTCACCCGCGCGCTGCGGGCATTCTGAAGCTGTTGCGCGATTTCTGCACCCCGGGAAAGCGAATCGATCGGGATGCCGTTGATTTCGGTAATGATATCAGTTGGTTGCAGTCCTGCCTTGGCCAGCAGTGGCTGATTGGATCCGGCATTCAGGCGCACCCCGACGAATTTTCCACCCTCGATCACCGGCAGCGCAGTGATCGACCGGGCCAGCGCGGCGGGGTCGCTCATGCCCTGTGCGCGCATGTGCTCGAAGGCTGCCGCGGAGGTGCCGGCAATGGGATTGACGAAGCTCGAAGGCTGCCCGGGTAGTGCGCCGGCGTTGGCCTGCGGCAGCGGCGCAGGGTTGTTGAATGCGCCATTGCGATTTACCGGCGGGTTGGCGCCACCGCTTCCCGGTCGCAGCGGCAAGGTTTCGCGGCGACCATCGACCAGCAATACCACGTGGTCGGCATGGATCGATTCCAGCCGCGCGCCGCCCGGCAGGTCCATGCCCGGCGCATAGCTGGCTTCCTGCCCGCCGCCGGCAATCAGCGCCCGTCCGAAGCGCGGGTCGGCCACCGCGAAGGTGCCCTTGAGCACCAGATCCAGGGTAGTGACCGGCGCGCTGATCTGGATGCCCGGCTGCGGTCCGTCGCCGAACAGGTGGAAGTCGGCCAGCGGGATCGCCGGCGCTGTCGGCAGCTGCGCCGGCCCGGCTTGTTCCAGCGGACTGGTTGGCGGCGGCGGCGGAGTCACCAGCACCAGCCACAGCGCCTGCACGAAGGCCATCGCCAGCGCGACCGCGCCAACCGCCACGGCCAGCTTCAGGCCCAGGTCCAGCAGGTCATCTCGTCGATTGAGCAACAGTGCGCTCACTGATCCTTACTCAGTCGTGCTCTCGGGATGGGTGGCAGGTGCCGCGCCGCCATCAGCGGCTGAACGGGGTCGACGTCGACGCCGGCGTTTGGGCTTGTTCTCGCTTGCGGCGGCATTGTCGGCGGTTGCTTCCGGCTTGCTTTGGGTCTCGCCCTCGGCAGCTTCGTGACGACGGCGATTGCTGGAACCGCCACCGCCAGCGCCGCTACCGCTGCGGCGCCCTGCGGATCCGCTGCGCCCGCCACCGGGTCGTCCACCACGGCGTTCCGGCTTGCGCGGCGGCCGGCTGAAGTGGAAGGCCGGGGTCTTGGCGATCATCTCGGGATCAATGCTGGCGGTGTCGATCTTGTGGCCGATATAGGCTTCGATGTCTGGCAGGCTGATCGCATAGCGATCACAGGCGAAGCTGACCGCGTCACCGCTGGCGCCGAAGCGCGCGGTCCTGCCGATGCGGTGGACGTAGTCCTCGGGGTCCTGCGGCAGATCGAAGTTGAACACATGGCTGACTTCGGGGATGTGCAGCCCGCGCGCCGCCACATCGGTGGCCACCAGGATTGCCAACTCGCCGCTGGCGAAGCGCCCAAGCAGCACCTGACGCTTGTTCTGCGGCACGTCACCCGAGAGCACGACGGTAGGCAGGCCCAGCTGATTGAGCCGTCCGGCCACCTGTTCGGCAGCGTGCTTGGTGTTGACGAAAACGATCGAGCGCTGCGCCTCCATCTGGTCGAGTAGTCCGACCAGCAGCGGCAGCTTCTCTTCGCTGGCGGGAAAATAGACTTTCTGCACCACCCGCGCGCCGGTGACGGTCTTGGCTTCGACCTCGACCTTGCGCGGTGAGTTCATGTGTTCGTAGGCCAGTTCCATCACCCGGTAAGACAGCGTGGCCGAGAACAGCATGCCCTGGCGTTGCTCGCGCGGCGCGCACTTGCGCATCAGGTAGCGCACGTCCTTGATGAAGCCCAGATCGAACATCCGGTCGGCCTCATCGAGCACCACGACTTCCGCGGCGCGCAGGGTGTAGACGTGCTGTTTGTAGTAGTCGATCAATCGGCCCGGAGTGCCGATCAGGATGTCGACACCCTGATCAAACTGTCGCCGCTGCTTTTCATAGTCGATCCCGCCGTAGGCCAGGCCCAGGCGCAGTTCGGTGTAGGCGCCCAGCAGTTCGGCATCCTTGTGGATCTGGATTGCCAGCTCGCGGGTGGGGGCCAGAATCAACGCGCGCGGGTCGCCGGGCCGATGCTCGGCCAGTGCCGGTTTGCTCAGCAAACGCTGCATCAGCGAGAGCAGGAAGGCCGCGGTCTTGCCGGTGCCGGTTTGCGCCTGTCCGGCGATGTCTTCGCCGGCGAGTGTGGGAGGGAGGGTCAGCGCCTGAATCGGGGTCAGGCGTTGGAAGCCGGCTTCATCGAGTCCCTTGAGCAGGGTGGGATGCAGTTCCAGGCTGTGAAAATCAACGTCGGTTAATACTTGCTCGCTCATACGCCTTCCAGCCGCCTGGGTACGGGCGCCACACTAGGGCGCCAGGAAAACCGCAAACGGCTTTGTAAGTGAGGGGTGCAGCGCGGCGGGAGGATGGTCGGTACGGAGCGGCGGCGTGGCGCTTGGCATCGATCTGTCAGTGCGGACCTGAACCCGCTGTCGATCGCCTGGCAACTCACCGCCCAACTCCTCTTCAGTCAAGGCGCCTGCCGGTGCGGATTGACCCCCGCACGAGTTTGCGCCCACACTTCACCCCGACTTGAGGATCATCCCAGGCCATGCTGCCTGGCCGAAGGATAAGTGGAAAATCCCTCGGGTCCTGACAAGTGTAGCCGATCCCATGGATTCGATCTGGAGTATGCGTCATTGTGAGTGACCGGGTTAGCCAAGTAGGCGATGCAGAATTTGAAGCACAGGTTTTGAATGCCGATGAGCCGGTGCTGGTTGATTTTTGGGCGGAGTGGTGCGAGCCGTGCAAGCGGATTGAACCGGTGCTGCACGATCTGGCCGATCAATACGAGGGAAAACTTCGGATTGCCAAGGTCAATGTCGAGGCTTCGCCCGCGCTGGCCAGCCAGTTCAAGGTCCGCGGCCTGCCGACCTTCATGATTTTCAAGGATGGCCAGGTTCACGCGACCCAGATCGGTGCGGTCAGTCGAATGCAGCTGACCCAGTTCATTGATCGGGCGATTTAGCGCGAAAAGGCCGATAGCCTGGAATCACTGCGCGAAAGCGCCGCCTGGTCGGTGGCAGCGGTGCTTTGCGTCCGGTCAGACGGCTGATCTGCTCGGTGGCTTGTCCGCACTCGCGTTAGGGGCAGCGATCTGGATCGCGGCAGCAGTGCGCGCCGCCGTTGCCGGTTGGACAGGTGAACGATGGCTGTCCCCAGGTACGGATGTGCTGCGTTTAAAGCGGGCAGACTGGCCGTCTTTGCAAGATGTAGAACTTCGTTAACGATCGTGCTAGCGTATGAACGTATCCCGGAATCGAAACGATTCCGCCTGCAGCTATAAGTCCTTTGAATCAAGAAACCAGCGCCCCTGACCGGAGCGCCGACGCGACCGTGTCCGAGTCGCCCAAACGGCGCGCCCGATCCAAACCCAAAACGTCCATGAATCTGACCGAACTGAAACAAAAGTCCGTCGGCGAACTGCTTGAACTCGCCAATGAGATGCAGCTGGAAGGCGTCGCTCGTGCGCGCAAGCAGGATGTCATCTTTGCCCTGCTCAAGGCGCACGCCAAGAGTGGCGAGAGCATCTCTGGCGATGGCGCGCTGGAAATTCTTTCCGATGGTTTCGGCTTTCTGCGCGCGGCGGATTCGTCATATTTGGCCGGACCCGACGATATTTACGTCAGCCCCAGCCAGATCCGGCGATTTAATCTGCGCACCGGCGATTACATCCGCGGCAAGATTCGACCGCCGAAGGAAGGCGAGCGTTATTTCGCTCTGCTCAAGGTTGATGACATCAATGATCAGCCGCCGGAAAGCAAGAAAAACCAGATCCTGTTCGAGAATCTGACGCCCTATTACCCCACCGAGCGGATGACGCTGGAGCGCGGGAACGGCTCCACCGAGGACATCACCGGGCGAATCATGGATCTGATTTCGCCGGTCGGGAAGGGTCAGCGCGGCCTGATCGTCTCTCCGCCCAAGGCGGGCAAGACGATGATGCTGCAGAACGTCGCCCAGGCGATCATGGCCAACCATCCCGACGTTCGCTTGTTCGTGCTGCTGATCGACGAGCGGCCCGAAGAAGTGACCGAGATGCTGCGGATGATCAATACCGGGGGTGAGGTAATTGCCTCCACCTTCGATGAACCCGCCGCCCGCCACGTGCAGGTCGCCGAGATGGTAATCGAGCGGGCCAAACGCCTGGTCGAACAGAAGCTGGATGTGGTCATTCTGCTCGATTCCATCACCCGCCTGGCGCGCGCCTACAACACCGTGGTGCCTTCCTCCGGCAAGGTGCTCACCGGTGGTGTGGATGCCAATGCGCTGCAGCGTCCCAAGCGCTTTTTTGGCGCCGCGCGAAAGATCGAGGAAGGCGGTTCGCTGACCATTCTGGCCACCGCGCTGGTCGAGACAGGCAGCAAGATGGACGAAGTGATCTACGAAGAGTTCAAGGGCACCGGCAACTCCGAGGTGCACCTGGACCGGCGCGTCGCCGAGAAGCGGGTCTATCCGGCACTCAATATCAATCGCTCCGGCACCCGCCGCGAAGAGCTGCTGATCGACCCCGATCAGCTGCAGAAGATCTGGATCCTGCGCAAG
>JAGRJL010000451.1 GCA_020442775.1 Lysobacterales bacterium
AGCGGCGCTGTTCGGCTATCTGTGGCTGTCGCTGGGCAATGCGCTGCTGCACCGCGCCTATCATCACTTCGATTGGCTGTGGCGCCATGTGCACCAGTTGCATCACGCGCCACAGCGCATTGACGTCGCCGGAGTGATGTTTCAGACCCCGCTGGAGGCGGCCGCCAACGCGGTGCTGTTCATGCTGGTCAGCGTCTTTCTGCTCGGCCTGAGTCCGCTGGCGACGATGCTGCTGGCCTACATCGGGAGCTTCTACGGGATGTTCCAGCACTTCAACGTCCGCACCCCGCGCTTGCTGGGCTACCTGATCCAGCGCCCGGAGGCACACTGCGAGCACCATCGCCGCGGCCACCATCGCTACAACTACAGCGATCTGCCGATCTGGGACTGGTTCGCCGGCAGCCTGCGCAATCCGGCGCGCTTTTCCGGGGAAGTCGGCTTTGCTGCACCGCTGGGAGAGATCATTGTGCCGATGCTGCGCGGTCAGTCGCTACCGGAGGCAGCCGTCCGCGGAGCCGCGCCCGCGCGCGACGACCGACTGCCGCTTTCGTGATCCTGCCTGGCGAAAATCATCCCTATCCGCGCCTGCGCTGGTTTGCCCTGCTCTGGCTGCTGCTCTATCTGCCCACCTACGCGCTCAGCTACGGCGCCTGGCACTTCCTCGCGCTGTGCAATCTGGGCGTGATCGTCAGCTCACTGGGTCTGCTACTGGGGCGTCCGCTGCTGATCGGCGCGCCCGCGCTGCTGGCGCTGCTCTTGGGGGTAATCTGGCTGGCAGATGTGCTCTGGCGCCTGCTGCTCGGCAGCTTCCTGCACGGCGGCACCGCCTACATGTGGGATCCCTCGATCCACTGGCTGACCCGGACGCTCTCGCTCTACCACCTGCTGTGGCCGCCGCTGCTGCTCTACGCACTGTCGCGCAGCGGCTACGATCGCCGCTCGCTGGCGCTGCAGGGCGGCCTGACCGCCCTGGTGCTCGGGATCGGCGTGTGGCCGGCACCCGCCGCGCAGAATCTGAATTTCGTCCACGCCGGCTTTGATTTGGCCCTGGCCGGCGCGGCACCAAGCCTGCGCGCGCTGGTCGTGGCGCTGCTGCTGGGCAGCGCCTACGGTCTGACCCACCTGGCGCTTTGCTATTTGTTCAAGCCAGCCATACGAACTTGGCCACGAACACCGCCGCGATCACCCACACCGCCGGACTGACCTCGCGCCAGCGCCCGGCCAGCAGCTTGATTCCGGCATAGCTGACGAAGCCGAAGGCGATCCCGTGCGCAATCGAGAAGGCAAAGGGCATGGTCACCGCGCAGATCACCGCCGGCGCCGCCTCGGTCAGGTCCTCCCAGTCCAGTTCGGCCAGGCCCCGGGTCATCAACACCGCCACGTAGATCAGCGCCGGGGCGGTGGCAAAACCCGGCACGGTGCTGGCCAGCGGCGCCAGAAACAGGGCCAGCAGGAACAGGGCAGCCACGGTCACTGCGGTTAGTCCGGTGCGCCCGCCCACCGCGGTGCCGGCGGCGCTTTCGATGTAGGCGGTGGTAGACGAGGTCCCCAGCACCGCACCGGCGGCAATCGCGCTGGAGTCGGCCAGCAGCGCGCGGTTGAGCCGCGGCAGCTTGCCCTCGGCGTCCAGCAGTCCGGCCCGATGGCAGACCCCGATCAGGGTGCCGGTGGCGTCAAACAGCTCGACCAGAAAGAAGGTCAGCACCACCGCAAGCAGCCCCGCGTTGAGCGCCCGTGCCAGATCCAGCTGCAGCCAGGTTGGCGCCAGCGAGGGCGGCGCGGCAACGATGCCGTTGAAGGGCGTCTGACCGAGCAGCACCGCGGCTGCGGTCACCGCCAGGATCCCGATCACGATGCCGCCGGTGATCTTGCGCGCCTGCAGGGCGACGATCAGCAATAGCCCGCCAATTGCGAACAGCGGCGCCGGCAGATGCAGATCGCCGAGGCCAACCAGGGTCGCCGGGTTGGCGACCACGATGCCGGCATTCTTCAGCCCGATGATCGCCAGAAACAGACCAATGCCGGCCGAAATCGCCAGCTTCAGCGAGCGAGGGATCGCGTTGACCACCCACTCGCGCACCCGCAGCAGGCTGATGATCAGGAACAGACATCCGGAGATGAACACCGCCCCCAGCGCGGTTTGCCAGCTGTAGCCCAGGGTACCGACGACCACGAAGGCAAAGTACGCGTTCAGGCCCATGCCCGGGGCCAGCGCGATCGGGTAGTTGGCGTACAGCCCCATCACCGCCGACCCCAGCGCCGCTGCCAGGCAGGTGGCGACAAAGACCGAATCGCGCGGCATTCCGGCGGCCGCCAGGATCTCCGGATTGACCACCAGGATGTAGGCCATGGTGAGAAAGGTGGTCAGCCCGGCGAGCAGTTCCTGGCGGACGCTGGTCTGGTGGTCGGCCAGTTTGAAAAATCTGGCGAGCGCGGAAGGATTGTTCAAGGGATCGTGTCCGTCGACAGGTCCGGTCTTTGTAGCGAGTTCGACCGATCAGCGCCAGCGGCAGGGCGCACCAAACACCGGCGTTGCTGGCTTGCCGTCAGCCAGGCGAAATCCATTCATCGCGCATCTGCTGATTGGCGATAAGGTCGGCGATTGCAGCTTCGATGGTAGGTCGATCCAGGCGCTCGACAAACAGGTCGGGCGGCAGCAAGTAGCTGGCCAGGGGCTGTTCGGCGCTCTCGTCGTAGGGCCATTCGCGTCTGGCCAGCGGGAGGAAATCAAAAGTCCAGATGTTCAGCGCGTAGCGGGTACCGTCGACCTCCACCGCGATATTGCAGAAGTTCTGCTCATGGCGGTTGGCCGGCTGGTCCTGGTCGCCCTCTTCGATGTCAATCCAGAGTTCCATCGATCGTCCCCTCCTTCACCGCCGTCGGCTGCTGTTGGGTGATGCAATGGATATTGCCACCCCCGAGCAGGATCTCGCGGCAGGGAATGCAAACGATCTGGAAACCCGGCATCAGATCAGCCAGCTGATTGGCCGCGACCTGGTCCGTCGGATCATCGAAGCTGGGCAGGATTACCGCGCCGTTGCTGATCAGGAAGTTCACGTAGCTGGCCGCCATCCGCGCGCCCGCGCGACGCGGCCAGGCACTGCGCGCCACGTCGATGCCGCGGGCTTCCTCCTCGCTGTGGCTGAGCGGCTGCGGCAAGACGATGCGATGGACCTGCAATGCGCGACCCTTGGCATCGCGCTGCGACCGCAGATAATCCCAGGCGCGCTGGCAGATCGCATGCTGCGGATCGTTGCGGTCCTCGGTCCAGGCCAGCGCAATCACTCCGGGCGCAACGAAACAGGCCATATTGTCGATGTGGCCGTTGGTTTCATCGTCGACGATGCCCTGCGGTAGCCACAGCACCTTCTCCACGTTCAGATAGTCGCGCAGATGCTGTTCGATCTGACCCCGCTGCAACTCGGGATTGCGATTGCGGTTGAGCAGACACTCCTCGGTGGTCAGCACCGTGCCCTCGCCGTCGACGTGGATCGCACCCCCTTCGAGAACGAAGCCGTCGCTGCGATAGCGGTCCAAACCCTCGATCCGGCAGATCTTTTCGGCCACCTGATCGTCGCGATTCCACGGCTGGTAAAGGCCACCGTGAAGGCCGCCCCAGGCATTGAACTGCCAGTCCACCCCGCGCACTTCCCCATCGCGATTGATCACGAAGCTGGGTCCCACATCGCGCGCCCAGGCGTCGTTGGCCGACAACTCCAGCACCCGCACCGCCGGATCCAGCCGCGCACAGGCATTCTCGAACTGCCCGGCCGACACTCCGACAGTCACCGGAGTAAAGCGCGCGATCGCCGCCGCCACTTCGGCAAAAGCCGCCTGCGCCGGTTTCGCGCCATAGCGCCAGTTGTCCGGCCGCTCCGGCCACAGCATCCACACCTGCGACTGCGGCGACCACTCGGCCGGCATGTGGAAGCCGTCGGCGCGCGGCGTGGAGGGGAGGAGGAGGCTCATCAGGCGATGCGGCGCAGCTTGGTCGAAGCGAAGTTTAAGGGGATGAGGGCTCAGGGCCCAGGGCAGAGGGCCCAGGCAGACAACTCGTGATCGCTTCGCTCTTCTGGGCCCTGGGCCCTAGCTCTCCTGGGCCCTACCCATTCCCAAGTCGCCAACGGCGACTTGGGAATGGGTCCACCAGACCGGGCCGGTCATAAGCCGGGTTCTGTCGAGAACGATCATTCCTCTGGGCCGTGCGTCACCGCACGGCTCTAGCAGCCTACCCGGAAGCAGCGCGGGCCGCGCCATTGCTTCCCTATTTGGCCTTGCTGCGGGTGGGGTTTACCTAGCCGCGACGTGTTACCACTCGCGCGGTGCGCTCTTACCGCACCCTTTCACCATCACCGGACCGCGGCGAACCGCGCTCTTAGGCTGTCTGCTCTCTGTTGCACTTTCCGTAGGCTCTCGCCTCCCAGGGGTTACCTGGCACCCTGCCCGATGCAGCCCGGACTTTCCTCGACGACGCATGCGCCGCCGCGATCGTTTGCCCAGCGCCGATCTGGTGGACGGTGAGAGTAGCGAGTTCCGGCTGGCGTTGCCAGATGGCAGCGCTTTGGAGGGCCCAGGGCAGAGGGCCCAGAGCCCAGGAGAGCAGCGCCGAAGCACTCCTGGGCCCTCAAACCACCGCCATCACCATCAGACTGATCCAGATGAGGCTGGCCAGCAACCACACCAGCGAGCGCAGGGTCGCCTTGTCGATGATGTAGAAAACCCCATAGGCAAGACGCAGCGGAACCCAGGCCATCGCCAGCAGGTCGATGGTTTGCGGGTTGACCCCGGTCTGGTGCGCCATCAGTACGCTGGCGGCGAACAGGGGAAAGGCTTCGAAGCTGTTTTGCTGGGCGGCGTGGGCCCGTGCGCGGGGGCCCTGAAGACCGGCCAAGAAATCGCGCGGATGGCGATTGTTGAATCCGGGACCGGCGAACTTGGCGTAACCGGTAAACAGCAGCGGCATCAAGGCCGCGATTAAAACGCACGCATAGGACCAGGACATGGGCGGACTCCGGGTAAGATATCGGCACTGCAGTATGCCTTCGGCGTCCACCGAAGGGACCATCAACGGAACGGAGTCCATATGAGCGAGAAGCCGCCACGCCTCAAAGCGGTTGAGGGTCTGGCCGGAGAGCTGGTGATCGATCTGGTCAAGAGCGGCATTCTTGGCCGCGATCCGGCGGTGGAGTTTCGGGTCGAGCACCCGACGGTTTCGCGCAAGCACGCCGAGGTGAAGATCGACGGAACCAAGGTGGAGCTGACCGATCTGGGCAGCGCCAACGGCTCGCGCATCAACGGTCGACCGCTCACCCGGACCGCACACCTGCTGGGCCACGGCGATCTGGTTCAGCTTGGCCAGATCTTGTTCGAATACGAGGAGCCGGTCAGCGCCGTTGCCGAAACCCGGCGTCAGGCATTGGCCGAGACCACCAAGCCGACCCGTGATGCCAAGAAGGCCAAGATGATGGCCTCGGACATGCGCCTGGCGCGGCGGATCCAGCACCGCCTGGTGCCGGACAAGCCGCCGGTGATTCCGGGTTACGAGATCGCTTTCAGCTATGTGCCGGCGCTGGCCATTGGCGGGGATTTCTTCGACCTCACCGAACTGCCCAACAACGAGCTGGCGATCACCATTGGCGATGTCTCGGGCAAGGGGGTTTCCGGCGCGCTGTACATGGTCTTTGTGAGCGCGGTCCTTCGCGCGCGATTGCACACTGCCAAGGGTCCCGCCGAATTTCTCACTGAGGTCAACAAACGCATGTGTCCGGTGCTGGAACCGGGCATGTTCGTCACCCTGTCCACCATGTTCCTCAATACCGAGACCCACGTTTGCCGGCTGGCGCTGGCCGGCCACAACCCGCCGGTGCTGCGTTCGGCCTCGAAGAAGGTGGTGGAAATGGGTCTGGATCCGGGCCACCCAATCGGGGCCAGTGAGAATCTGACCATTCGCGACCAGCGACTGCAGCTGGCGCCCGGCGACATCATGCTGTTCACCACCGATGGCGTCGAGGAAGGCGAAAACGAGGCCAAGGAGCCATTCGGTACCAATCGGCGCAATCAGGCGATGCGCGAAGCCAGCGGCGCCGCCGACATGAACCGACGGGTGCGCACGGAGCTGCTGAATTTCTGCGGCGCAGAGGTGTCGTCCGATGACCTGACGATCATCGCGGTTGAGCGCCTGCTCGGAACCTAGCCAGCACTATTCATGAATGTTCGTCGCGAGGGTTTCGCAGGCCCGCGGCGGTGCGATTCGCGGCGTCGAGTCCATCACAGGGAGCAAACCGCGCCCTGCGGGAGCCGCAATAGAAGGTGCACGAATAATGCGGGCTAGATAGTCAGGTGGCCTGGGCCCTGACTGGTCAGGGCCCGCAAGTCCAACGCTGAGCGGCTTATTCGCCGCGCAGCCAGGCCATGAAGCGCGCCCAGATTCCCGGCTTGGTTCGCTTGGTCTCCACCGTAGGCGCACCCAGCAGGCTGGCGGCACTGCTCTGCATCTGCGGCGAGGCGCTCGGTGTCGGTGCTGCCACCGGCGCTGCGTCAGCGCGATCACCCAGCAGTTCCTTGGCCATCGCGGCAATCTTGTCGGCGTCCATGTCCGCGTGATCGTGTGCGGCAATGCACTCCTTCAGCGTAGTCTGGATGTTCAACAGCTTGCTGAAGCCAGCCAGATCGAAGACCTGACGCACGTGGCTGGCCAGACCGCACAGCTTCATGCTGCCCTTGGCGCCATCGACCTGCTTGGCCAGAGCCAACAGCACGCGGAGCCCGGCACTGCTGACGTAGTCGATGCCGGACAGATCGATCACGAAATGCCGATCGCCCTCGGTGAACTGGTCATGTGCCTTGAGCTCGAAGTCCGGTGCCGTTTCAGTATCTAGACGACCGGTGAGCGCCAGGATGCGGACTTCGCCCGCTTTCTCTTCGGTGATTTCGAGTGCCATGGTTGGACCTTGTCAGACTTGTGAAAACTTCAAACTCACGCTTCCCACTTCGATGAGATCACCGTCCTTCAACAGCAACTCATCCACCGGCTGACCGTTGACTTTCGTCACCTTGCCGGCGAGATCGCGAAGTATAAATCCGCTGCGACTGGGACCGACCTCGGCTTGGCGCCCTGCCACACCATCGACCTTTACGTCGCTGCCCGAGTCGCTGCCTATCGAAAGCGGCCGCAGCCCAAGAGTATACGGCCCCCCGGGATTATCGGTAGCCTGATCAATCAATCGACCGGGTCTAAACACCACCGTGGCGTCCGGATTTCGCCGCGGAGGCGGCGGTGTGGGCCGCGCTACCGGTGCAGGCGGCGGCTCCGGATCGGGATTTTCCATCTCGGCGGTGGTGACATCATCCTCCTTCACCTGATTGACCCGCTGAGTGGGTTCTTCGCTTTCATCCGCCGGGCGCGCGGGTGGCGGCGCCTCATCCAGCTCTTCCATCGACTTGAAGGCCTTGTTGAAGCGATCGCGGATCTCGCTGACCTGCTCCTTGGCCTTGGCGCGCTCGGCCAGCGAACCCTTGATCCCCTGCAGCCGACGCTTGAGCTCGGCGTCGTCAAATTCGCCGAGACTGTGGCGGAACTCGATCTCTTCCTGATCCATTCGCGCCGCTTCGAAGGCCTGCTCCAGTTCGGTCATCGCGCTGCGCACCTGGTTGTACAGCTCCCGCGCACTCTCCTTGAGCGGTGTCGCCTTGGCCATCAGCTCCTGGCGCTGCTCCATATAGTCCTTGCGCACGCGGTTGAATACCTGCTCGGCAACCGCGCTGCGCTTTTCGTCCATTGCCTTGAGGCGGGTGTCGATCTGGCTGAGCTGGCCCTGCACATCTGCCAGTTGATCGAGCACGCTCAGATCGAGACTGCCAAGATCCAGTTTTTCACTGGCCACCGAAGTGTTCATGAGCTGTTCTCCGTGTTGAGCGCTTTGACTTCCAGTTCAATTGCACCGAATCGCATCGTATCGCCGGGCTGGATCGACATGGTTTCTCCAGTGCGGATACGGCGGCCGTTGAGCGAAGTACCGTTGGTGGTTCCCACCTCTTCGCGAACCGCCCACTTGCCGTTCTCGCACAGCACCTTGGCGTGGCGTCTGGACAAGGTGCGCTTGCTGTCCAGCGGGCCCAGGTTGATCTCGGGCATCACCCCGATGACCGGATCGGGCCGGCCGACCAGGAATTCGCTCTGATCGGGCTCCAGCGCAAACTCGCTGCCGCTGTCGCGATGGACCAGTCGAATTCCACTCGGGGCCGCGCTCGGTGGCGCCTTGGTCGCGCCAGGGTCCGACGGCAGCGGGGCCTGCACCGTCGGTGCCTGTTGACTCTCGCTGCGCGGCGCGCTGGCCTTGGCTGCACGCAGACGGGCATTGGCGTCATTGAGCTCGGCCATCAGCATCTGGGTCTGGTTCTCGCCGCGGCGAATGCGGGCTGCCAGCTTGCGCATGATTCGGACGGCGATCTCGAAATTGCTCTGAATCAGGTCGGCGAACTGGGCGCGTTCGATGCGCAGCAGGCGCACCGCGGTCTTGGCCCGCGCCCCGGCAAATCGCGGCTGGTCCTCAAGAATCGCCATCTCGCCGAAGAAATCGCCCGACTCCAGCTCCGCCAGCGGTTTGGCGCCGCGCGCTCGCCGCAGGATTTCCACCGTGCCTGATTCGATGATGTACATCACCGACCCCTCTTCACCCTCGTTGAAGATGAAGTCTCCGGCTGCGTGTTGAACGAAATTCTTGTTATCAGTCATGGCTCAATCAAACACAGGTCGATGGCAGACGCAAACCTGACGCGGATATCCACACGCGGGCGCCTGATTCAAATTTCGTTACTGCAGGCGTGAGTATGCCGGGCCGGCTTAGCGACCGGCAAGGATAGCGCCCGCCAACAGCAGTCACAGCCGCACGATCGATCGGTACTTCCGCGCAAGCTGCCGCACACGTCGGCATCGATCGCCGCCCGCCCCCCGCCGGAGCGATTAACGGGACCTGAAGATTTCTCTAAGGGAGCGCTAAGCCCAGCAGCGCAAGCTACTCCCCATCATCGATCGATTGCGGCCCAGGGACCGCTACCATGTCGAAACCAGGGGAAGGGAAGCGGCGGCCAGGATCTCTCCTGTCAGATCGGGGATCGCCTGCGCATGAGGTCCTGGCGCAGCCGGCCGGGATCGGCGTGGGCGGCGTTGCTGCCGGCCTTGCCGCCCTGCTGCTGGCTGCCTACCTGATTCTCTTTACCAATTACGCCTTCTGGAAACAGCTGCTGC